>DASXIH010000278.1:0-3269 GCA_036498125.1 Thermoanaerobaculia bacterium | reverse complement strand
ATGGTGTCGCGGTAGGAACGGCGCGCCGGGACGTGGACCGCCGTGTCGTCTTCGACCCGCACGGTCATCCCGTGCGCCACGGGCTGGGCGTCGAGGACGCGTCCTTCGATGGTGCCGAGGGCGCGGACGACGTCTTCACGCTTCTCTTTCGGCGTGAGGAAGACGATGCATCCGCCGCCACCCGCGCCGCAGACTTTGCCGCCCCACGCACCGGCCTCGGTCGCCGCCGCGATGGCGGCGTCGATCTCCGGTGTCGAGATGCCGTCGATCAGAGCTTTGCGGTTCTCCCACTCTTTCGCGAGCGCGCGGCCGGCGGCTTCCATGTCGCCGCTCTCGAGCGCGCGCTCCATCTCGATCGACGTTGCCGCGATCTTGGCGAAGCCTTTGTGGATCTTCTTCTTTCCGTCGACCTCGCGTTTGTACATCTCCCAGTTGTTCGTGCCGGAGAAGTGCGAGACGCCGGTGTAGTGGAGGACGAAGTGCTGGGCGAGCTCGGCGACAGGGAGCGAGATCGGGTGACGGACGGGAACACCCGGCTCGAGATGCAGCGAGGCGAGGCCGCCGTAGACGGGCGGGTAGTAGTCCTGGATGCCGGCGGGGACGCCGAGGAGCCGCGTCTCGAGGTCGCGGACGAGGAAGACGAGGTCGTCGCCCTCGAAGGGATTCGAGGCGAATTCCGAGAGCGCGCGGACGAGCGTGACGGTCAGCGCCGAGGAGCCGCCGAGGCCGGAGCCGCGGGGTGCGTCGGTGCGGGTCGTGATGGAGATGCCGGTGAGGCGGAAGTGCTCGAGCGCGCGATAGATCAACGCGGCCTTCGGATCGGCGGCGAGCTCCTGGACCGACTCGTAGCGTTGCCGGTACTGCTGGTCGGAAAGGTGGATCTCGATGGCGCTGTCGGCGGTCGCGGTGACTTCCGACTCCGCGTAGTACGAGATCGCGACGTTGACGGTGCGCGAGCCGGGATGGAAGAGATAGATCGGCCAGAGGTCGAGAGTGCCGCCGGCGAGATCAGCGCGCACGGGTGCACGAACGATGACTTTTTTCATGTGAGAGCGATGGCGACCGCGGGGTCTAGCTAGAAGAGTGCCCGGCGGTTCGACGCTACTTTTACCACTTGCGCGGGGGAGGAAGCGATGTGCGAGGAGAGGCGGACGACGTTCGCGTGGAACGCGGCGAGCTGGTCGCCGCGCAGCGGGTCGGGCGTGATCGACTTCAACTTCAATGGATCGAGCCAGTTGTCGCCGTCTTTGACGCGATAGTCGAGATGCGGGCCGGTGGCGAGGCCGGTCATCCCGACGTAGCCGATGACGTCGCCCTGCGTCACCTGCTTCCCGCGCCGGATGTTTTTCCCGAAGCGCGAGAGGTGGAGGTACATCGTCTCGATGCGCGAGGTGTGGCGGATGCGGATGAAGTTTCCTTCGCCGTGGTTGTAGCCGGTCTCCAGGACGACGCCGTCGGCCGTGGTCATCACCGGCGTTCCGACCGGCGCGCCATAGTCGACGCCGTGATGCGGGCGGAAGTAGTGGAGGAGCGGGTGAAAGCGGCTCTTCGAGAAGCCGGAAGTGATGCGGGTGAACTGCAGCGGCGCGCGGAGGAACTGTTTCCGGAGCGGCGTTCCGCTGCGCGCGTAGTAGCCGGCGCGGCCGTCGGGCGACTCGTGCCGGAACGCCTCGTACGTGCTGCCGTCGTGGAAGAAGCGCGCGGCGGCGATCGGGCCGTAGCCGACGAGGTCATTGCCGGCGTAGCGTTTCTTCACGACGAGCGTGAAGGCGTCGCCTTTCTGGAGCGCGAAGAAGTCGATGTCCCACTGGAAGACGTCGACGAGCTGTTGGACGAGCTGCGGGTTCTCGCCGGAGTTGCGGAGTGCTTCGTAGAGCGAGTGGTCGATCGAGGCGGAGATCGTCGTCTCGACTTCGCGCGTCTCGGCGACGCGGGGCGTGACGTCGAAGTGATCGCCGTTGCGGATGGCGTCGACTTCACCCCAGCCGAGAACCTTGAACTCCACGCTGCCGATGCCGCCCTGCTCGTCGCGATAGAACCGGACGAGATTGCCGGGGCGGAGGCGGCGGAGGTCGACCGATTGGCCGATCTGCCGGGTGAGCGTTGCCGTCTGAGGCGACGAGAGGCCGCCGGCCATGAGGACGGAGTCGAGCGTGTCGCCGTCTTCCATCGTCAGGACGTCGGCGTGCGCGGGAAGCGTGGCGCTCGGCGACTGCTGGAGATCGGTGTAGAGGAGCTTCGGCGGGACGATCGACGCCTTCGTGACCGAGGAGCTCGCGGAGGGTTGAAGACTGACGGTGGCGACGAGCAGTGGCAGCGCGATCGGAATCGCAACTGCGAGGAACGCGCGGGGGCCCGTCGCCAGATAACGCAGAGCTCTCTTCATCAGAACTATTGAACCGGTCGGGAGGATAGCACCTATTGCTTCTTCGTTCCGTCGTCGAACGAGAGCACCGTCATCTGCGACTGTTTCGTCAGATTCTGCTGCTGTTCGCCCGGTTCGAGCTTATGGAACGTCGAGGGCACGTGGAAGACGATGGCGTCTGCCTGCTGCTCCTGGATTTTGGTGATGAGCAGTTCGCGCTGCTGCGTCCGGACGTCGGCCATCCGCTGCTTCAGCTCACCTTTGATGGCGATCGAGCTCGTCGTTCTCACGACGACGGTCTGGCGGAGCGGAAAGCCTTTGATCGTGCGCGTCTCGGCTTCGATCAGCTGGTCGAGCTTCGGATTGCCGGTCTTGACGCTGCCGTTCGCGAAGAAGGCATCGCCGACGTCGCCGAACCGCGGGGTGGTCCACTTGTCGATCTGTTCGTCGATCTTCTGCGTCAGCGGCATGGTGCCGTACTGCAGCGTCATGTCGTACGAGATGGTGAGGTGGTAGTGATTGGTGGTGATGCCGGCGATCGGCGGGTGATCGTCGAGAAGGGTCGTGTTCGTCTTGAAGTTGTCGATCTTGATGTCGGCCGCGCCGTACGTGGCGGCGATCCCGGCAGCGTTGACTTCGCTGTAGGTCTTCGAGATCGGATCGACGTAGAGGAGGGTCCGCGAGGCGTCGGTCGAGATCACGTAGGCGCCCGGCGCGTAGATGTTGCCGCTGCCGAAGTCGATCCGCGACCGGGGTCCGTCGATGATTGCTCGCCCGGTGAGGGTGGTTGGAGGGATCTGCTCGATATTCGACTGGGTGCTCTGAACGAACTCGTAGGAAACGCCCGCCCACCCAGACTGCGTGGCGAGCAGGAGTGCGGTCGCCAGCAACGTCTTTCGCATGA
>DASXIH010000277.1:0-8248 GCA_036498125.1 Thermoanaerobaculia bacterium | reverse complement strand
CGTTCTCCGACAGCTTTCGTGACTTCACCTCCCGGCCCACCATTCGAACGTAGGGCAGCCGGTGGTCTTTTGCCGGTCGCCCTTGACGGGAATGCACATCATTTGCGATGCGATCGGCGCGATGGTGTGCATTCCGTTCATGATTGCGGTGTAGAGGGTTTTCGGGGTGCCGCTGATACCTTGGGCGAGTTGTTGAAGCATCTCAGTGTAGCGGGCGTTGAACTGCGCGTTGAGGGTCGCCAGCTCCGGGGTGCGATTGTAGTCGGATGACTTCGGGTTGGTCTTGATCGGGTAGACCTTCTTGTAGTCGACCGGGAGCGGAGTGCCGGTCGGCGGCTTGGCCGGATCGTCGGCGTCGTTGTAGTGGCGCTTGTAGTAGATCTCGGCGTAGCGGTAGTAGTGACCCATGAACAGCGGCTGCTCGGGGGTGAGGACGCGCACGCCTGGCTGGCGCCATGCTCCTTCGCCCTGCCGGATCACGATGTCGAGCGCGCGCTTGGCGCTGTCGAGGTCGGAGACGGGGATGATGTGGGCGCCGCCGCCCCAGTAGTAGTTGTCGATGAGCTGCCGCGAGGCGTCGCCGGTGAAGAGGTCCTCGTCCTCGTTCAGCTCCTCCAGCAGGGCGATGATGTTCAAATAGAACTGGCCGATGGTGAGACCCGGGATGTCGATCTCCGTCATCGCCCTGGCTTTCGGCCTTGCTGCCAGATCCTGCGGCTCCTCGATCTTCATGAACGTGCTGATGTTCTCCTTGGAGAAGCGCGCCAGGTTCACCGGGAAGTCGCGGTCCTTGAACTTCTGCCCTTCGAAGTTCATCTGCAGCGGATAGGAGGGGATGCGGTTGCGGTCGATGATCGGCGTGCCGCCGACGGCGTTCGTGACGTTGGCGACCAGCGCCAGGTGCAGCATCTCCTCCATCATCACGCCGCGGATCAGGTTGGCGGCCTCGCTGTTGGCGTCGGGATGGATGCTCAGCAGGGCCACCATGTAAGGCGGAATGGTGGAGAGCTCCAGCTGGACGGCGGTCTGCAGCATGTTGCGGAGCTTGGCGGTCTTCTGTTTGTTCGTCATCGCTGCTCCTTACGCCGCGCTGTTGAGGTGATCGCCGAGGCGGAAGGCGATCGCCGTCACGGTCACGGTCGGATTGATGGCGCCGAGGTTGGGGAAGACCGCGTTCGAACAGACGTAGAGATTGTCGACGCCGTGCACGCGGAGATCGCCGTCGACGACGCCGTCCTTCGGGTCTTTGCTCATGCGGCACGTCGAGGCGGCATGGTCGCAGCGCCACGACGTCATGTAGCTGGTCATCTTTCCGCCCATCTTCTCCATGACGCTGGCGACGACGTTCCCGACTTCGGCGACGCGGTCGTTGTAGGTGGAGGGGGCGGTGAAGTCGACCCTGCTCTGATGCATGCCGAGGTGGCTGAGCCGCTCGAGATTGGAGATGTGGTTCTTGTGCTCGCCGAAGATCTCGATCATGGAGTGGATCTGGAACGGCCAGGGGCCGGGGATGGCCTTGTCGATCTCTTTCCGCGTCCAGCCGGCCTGCATCATCGACGAGTAGGACAACTCGACGCTCGGCGAGATGTTGACCAGCACGTATTTGCCCTTGGCCTGTTCCTCGGGGCTGTCGAAGTAGCGCGTCATGAGCGTCGGGAAATCCATCTCCGGCTGCAGGCGCAACGGGTTCTTCGCCAGCTCTCCGCTGTACAACACGTACGGGTGGGTGATCAGGTAACGCCCGACGTTGTCAGTGTCGTTGCCGACGCCGTTTTGCCAGTACCGGCTCTTCGAGCGCAGGAGGAGCTTTGGCGACTCCAGCGTTCCCGCGGCGACGATGACGCGGTCGGCGTCGACTTCGACGATCTCCCCGCTCGCGGTGTCGCGATAGGTGACTCCGGCGACGCGGCGCTTGCTGCTCATCCGCAGCTCCAGGACCACTGCGCCGAGCCTGACGTCGAAGTTCGGCAGGTCGTTCCATTGGCGGAAGTCGTCCATGTAGTCGCAGGCCGCGAAGCGGGCGCCGAACGGGCAGTAGTCGCAGGTGCCGGTGGTCTGGCACTGCGCGTGGCGCGAAGGGATGTTCGAGACGCCGCGCCGCGCGATCGGCATGTGCATGTAGTTGTAGCCGAGCGACTGCAGCGCCTCGCCGACCGGCTGGTCCTGCAGTTGATAGGGAAACGCGTGGAAGGGATAGGGCTGCGAGCGCCACATGACCGGCAGCTCGTCCTTCGAGTCCCCCGAGACCGCGAGGTAGTCCTCGGACTGGCAGTAGTACGGCTCGAGCTCGTCGTAATTGAACAGCCAGTCGAGTCCCTGGCCGGTGTTCGTGTAGAGGTAAAAGTCCTCCGGCTTGCGCCGCAACGACCAGCCGCCCCAGACCACCGTGCTGCCGCCGTAGACCATGGCTCGGCCGCCCTCGAGCGGCATCTGGGTCTGGCCGACGCTGGCGTTTTCTCCCCAGATGTAGTTGTTGCGGTCGGGATAAGCGTGGTCGTACATCGGGTTCCCGGAGTTGGGAGCGATCGGATCGTTCCCCGTCGCCACCCAGTCCGTCCAGACGCCGAAATCCTTCGTCTTCCAGCGGCTCCCCGCCTCGAGGATGAGGATCGACATGTTCGGATTCTTCTCGAGCAGCCGCTTCGACAGCGCCGCCGCGACGACGCCGGAACCGATGATGAGAGTCTCGACTTTCTTCATGGTTTCAACCCTTTCGCCGTCCGGTACGGCGCCGGCTCGTCCTTCAGGTTCGCTCCCCCGAAGTAGTCGATGTAGTTGATCGCGCCCCAAACGCGGAAGCTGCCGCAGGCGAGGCGGAAGTTGATGAACTCAAACGAGACGTGTTTCTGGAGGACGCTGAGAAGCAGCTCCTGCGAGTACTCCAGGTCGTAGGGGTTGTTGCCGAAGAAGATCAGGTCATAGGCGGCCTTGAGATTCTTCTGGCTCGCGAGGTCGGCGATGAAGTTCGCCATCGCCTCGTAGTACGCCGCGTAGAACGGATAGATGGCGAGGCGGTTCTGGAGGAAGACGTGGAAGCGGAGGCGGTACGACTCCACGTCGTCGTCTAACTCCCACGCCGGACCGATGGCGACGAAGAGATCCCACATCGCCTTCTCGATCTTTTCGGGGAGCGTCGGCAGCGGGGGACTGAGTGGGTGCTGAATCTTAGCTTCGTACATGTTCCTCCCTTGCCGGCGCCCACTGGAAGGTGGGACCGGCGTGAAATGACGTTCCGGGGATGGGGTTCTTGAGCAGCTCGATGGCCTGGTACTTCATGTCGAACATCACGCCGACCGCGCCGATGAGCCTCTCCCGCTCGCCTGCGAAAGCGTTCTGCAGGGCGGTCAGAAGAATCGAGTAGGTGGCGTTGAATTTCTCGGCGGCGCGTTTGAGCTCTCCCTTGAAGTCGTCGAGGCGCGGATCGCGCAGCATCGGGTAGACGCGCTCGTAATCGACCGGCAGCGGCGCCCCGGTGGGGTGGTCCGGCCGGTCGCCTTCCTGATAGCAGCGCCCGCGCTTGATCTGATCGAAGCGGAAGTAGTGGCCGAGATCGCCGTCGTTGTCGAAGAGATTGTGCGCCAGCCCTTCGCCCTGATCGATGATCTCCTCGATGGCGCGCACGGCGTCGGCTTCGCAGTAGACGGCGACCGGCTCGCCACCGCCGGCGTAGTAGTAGGTCGCGTCGATCTGCTTGGCGGGATCGCCGGTGAAGACGGCCTTCTCACCGAGGTCGGCGACGACACGCCGGATGCCGCGGATGATCTCTTCGTAGAACGCGCCGACCGTGTCGTGGCCGAAGCGCATGACCTTCAGCGGCGTCGGCGCGCGCTCCTCGCGGAGGGCCGCCAGCCGCCGCTCCGGTCCATGCGGCCGCGACGGATACTCGATCTTGAGAAACGTCTCCATCGCGGCGGTCGAGAAGGGGTCGAGATGAACGACGAACGATTTCTCGCCGTCCGGCAGCAGCACCGGATAC
This sequence comes from Thermoanaerobaculia bacterium, assembly GCA_036498125.1. GTDB lineage: Bacteria > Acidobacteriota > Thermoanaerobaculia > Gp7-AA8 > Gp7-AA8 > DASXHZ01. The sequence goes on along the minus strand of DASXIH010000277.1, from coordinate 4,272 downwards.
TGCGGCACGGCGTCGCCGGTGAGGATGGGTTGTCCGCCGACGGCATTCAACGCGTTCGCGGAGTTGATGAGATGCAGCATCTCTTCGACGATCACGGTGCGAAAGATCTGCTGGCAGAGGTCGTTCGTCTCCGGGTGGATCGTGTACAGCGCGCACATGTAGGGCGGGATGACGCTCAGCTCGAGCTGCACGGCGGCGTCGAGGTAGTCGCGGAGGTCGCCGAGGTTGTGGATGCCGCGCGGGGTCTTGCTCACTGCAGCCTCCTCACGAGCTCGCGGGCGGTGCGGAACGACAGCGCCGCCAGCGTCAGCGTCGGATTCGAGGTGGCGATGGTCGGGAAGCTGCCGGAGCCGACGGCGTAGAGGTTGTCGTGGTCCCAGGTGCGCTGGAAGCTGTCGACGACGGAGTCGTGCGCGCTGGCACCCATCAGATGCGTACCGGCGAAGTGGCCGGCGCCACCCCAGGCGAATTGCTCGCCGTCGAACTCCACCACGGTGTGTAGGCCATTGTTGGGATCGGTCCAGTCTTCGATGCCGGCGCGCCGGAACATCTGGTTGCAGACACGGTTGGCCACGGCCATGGCGGCAAGGCTGTAGTCGTCGATGTTGTATTGAATGACGGGGCGGTAGTTGCCGAGGGCGTCGAGCCACTTCGGATCGATCGTGATGCGGTTGGTCGGACTCGCGAGCTGCTCGACGAGGAAGACGATGCGGAACTGCCGCGGCACGACGTCCGCGATGTAGTCGCGCAACTTGCGGCCGAAGAGGTTCATCCGATTGACGCCCTCGGTCACGGTGCTCACCGGTCCGTTGGAGGGCCAGAACCAGCCGTCATTGCCGATCTCGCCGCGCGTCGGCGCGTGGCGCGCGCGGAACGGGCCGCCGCGGAGATCTTCGATCCCCGAGGTTGAGATCGGGCCGCGGTAGCTGCCGACGTCCTGCGGCATCAGCCCCCAGCGGATCACCACCGGGTGGTCCATCAGGTTGCAGCCGACCTGTCCGCTCGTTCGTGCCGCTCCGGAGGCGAGGAGCAGTTTCGCGTTCTCGACCGCGTGCGCGGCGAGGACGTAGAACGTGCCGCTGGCGCGCTTCACTTCGTATTCGGGGACTTCCGGGTCGTCGTAGGCCTTGTACTCGATCGCCGTCACGCGGCCGCTGTCGGGGTCGATGATGATCTTCGACGCCACACTGTTCGTGCGGATCTCGAGGCGCGTGCCGTCGGCCGATTGCAGCGTCTTGAGGGCGTTGTATTTCGCCTGGATCGGGCAGATAGGGATGCAGTTGGTGTTTCCGGCGCAGCGCTGGCCGAGGTCCTTCGCGTACTGCTGCCCCTCTGGAGCGGGATTGACGGCGCCGACGGGCGTGTAGCCTTTCTCGCCGCGCGGCGAGACGTAGTGCGGGTTCGGGATCCCGTTGCGGCCGGAGGGAGAGCTGCGGACGTAAAGCTGCCGCTTCGTTCCATTGACGTCGACCTCCATACCGTTGATCCGCGAGCCGAGGAACTGATCGCTGTAGCTCTGCGGGATCCGGTACATCGGATAGACGTAGCCGGGCGGGAAGTGGACGCCGAGGTATTCCTGGTCCTCGACGTCGGCAGCGACGCCAATCTCCATTTCGGCCAGCGCGTAGTCGCGCTCCAGTTCGTCGTAGGTGATGGGCCAGTCTCGCCCGACTGAGAACAGCGTCTGGATCTTGAAGTCCTCGGGGAGCATGCGCGGGCATCCGCCGAGCCAGTGCAGCGTGGTGCCACCCGCGCGCCGCACGTACGTGCTGCCGTACGGCTGAGCGCCGATCTCGATGAAGTAGCCGGTCCCGTTCGGTTGTCCGATGTCGAGCACGTCGGGCTGCGGCGCGTTCGGATTGTTCGGATACGGCGACTCCGGTTCCTTGTTGACCGACGTGTAGAAGGTCGTGAGGGAGCTCTCGTATCCCTCCCACGTCATGTCGGTGGAGACGCCCGCCTCGAGGAGAAGGACGTTCTTGCCGGCGCGCGTGAGCTCTTTGGCCATGATGGCGCCCGCGATGCCGGCACCGACGATGACGACGTCGTATTGCCCTTCGCTCATCGTCTGCCGCCTTTCGGCGCCGGATCCGGCTCCTGTGCCCACGTACCGAAGCCCGGCTGTTTCGCGCCCATCGGATGGGTGTGCGCGGCCGTCCAGACCAGGCCTTGGATGTAGCTCTCGGGTGAGGGGATGTAGGTCTCGGCGTTGGTGATGTCGGGCGGATTCGGGATCTCGGTCTGGTAGGCGAGGTACCACTCGGAAGGAAGCGGGGTCCAGAGGCCGGTGTACCAGAGAGCGATGAGGTTGCGCGCCACGGGGCCGAGCTTGGCGTCGCTCATGATGCCGTTGCGGACGACGGTCTCGTCGGGCGGCGGCTCGGTGCCGAAGGCGAGAAGCTCGGCCGCGATGACCGGGCCGACCCATTTCTCGAGCGTGGCGCGGTACAGCTCCGCGATGCCGGTGCCGGTCAGCTCTACGGAGTCGAATCCGGTCAACGCGACGCAGACGGCAATGAAGCGACGAAGACCCTCTTCCATCGATTCCCCTGTTTTGGTGATGACCCTGATCTAGGGGTGACGGGCGGCCGGAATTCCCTACCCCCACATTTCTCTTTGCGTCAGCCGCAATAAGTCGTAGTCTTTTGGTTCCCCATGAGCGGCGTACTGGTCATCGAAGACGATCGGGCGTTGTGTCGCCTGCTCGAGCTGATCCTGAAGCGGGACGGCCTCACGACGGATGTCGTTCAGCGCGGTGACGACGGGGCGGCAGCGATCGAACGCAATGGTGATGCGTATGACGCGATCCTCCTGGACATGATGCTGCCGGGGATGAACGGTGCCGAGATTCTCAGTCGCGTCCGCACGAGACAGCCGCACCTGCTCGAGCGGATCCTTGTGATCTCCGCCGCACCGCCCCAGGTTTTGCAGGACGTGGAAAAGCACGGTCACGTGCGAGGCGTCTTCCGGAAGCCGTTCGATCTCGACTCGGTGGTCGCGAAGTTGCGCGAGTGCGTCCGTGACGGCGCGGCGCGGAGTCATTGACGCTCCGATTTACCGGCGATTTACCGAACGGCTGTTATGATCTTGAAACCGTGTCGCAGGGGCGGGCGCTTGTCGCTGTAGCAGCCGAACTGCAGCAACAAGTCATCGAGGCGCTCGATGGCTGGACTCTGCACGCTTTTCCGGACGGCGAGTCGGCGATCGATCACCTCTGGGAAGGCTCACCCGACCTCATCGTCATCGATTTCGATCTGCCGAGGATGACGGCGTATGACGTGGTCCGTCACCTCAGCATGCGCCGCCCGGAGCTGCTCGACCGCACGGTCGTCCTGATCGACGGCAACGACAACGCCCGCGCACTCATCGAGGGCGTCACGATCCGGCACTGCATCGACAAGTCGGCCGGGCTCGAAGCCACCGCTTCGGCGCTGCGCTCGCTCACGACTCACGGCTAGAATGACGTCAATACCGTGTCCCGCTCGGCAATTGCCCTTTTCCTTTTCCTGGATCTTTTCCCAGCCACCGGCGCACTCGCTCTCGATCCGCATCGCGCGCTGACGCAAGCGCGGCTCTCGGTCTGGACAAGTGACGCCGGCCTCCCGCAGAACACGATCGAGACGATCGTGCAGACGCGCGACGGGTATCTCTGGATGGGAACGGAGGAGGGGCTGGTGCGCTTCGACGGAGTCCGCTTCGTCGTGTACGACCGGCAGTCGGCGCCGGCGTTGCGGAGTCCGTTCGTCTCGTCGCTCTTCGAGTCGTCCGACGGGACGCTCTGGATCGGTACGTATGGCGGCGGTCTCGCCCGCCTGCGCCACGGGCGGATCGAAGCGTTCCGTCCCGATCTCCTCGGCGCGGAGCGCATCCGCGGCATGGCCGAGACGCCGTCCGGCTCGATCTACATCGCGACGGCGGGCGGCGGAATGCTGCGCGTCGACGGCGATCGGGTGACGCGCTACACGACGCGCGACGGCCTCCCGGTCGACCGCATCTGGACGGTAATCAACGACGGCACGGGCGGGCTGTGGGTGGCGACGCACGGCGGCGGCGTCGTTCGCTGGCGCGACGGTAAGGTCACGGAGCGGATCACCTCGCACGAAGGTCTCCCGAACGACTTCGCTCGGACGATCCTCCGTGACGCCGACGGCACGCTCTGGATCGGCACCGACGGCGCCGGCCTCGCGGAGTGGCGCAACGGCGCGATCGTGCGCGTGGTGACGACGCGCGACGGGCTGCCGAGCAATCTGATTCGCTCGCTCGTGCGCGACC
>DASXIH010000276.1:0-6270 GCA_036498125.1 Thermoanaerobaculia bacterium | reverse complement strand
CTGTGGTTCACGAAGCCGACGTTCGAACGGAAGCCGGTGTCCGAGCGCAGCCCAGTGACGTACATGTCGCTGCCGAACGCCGCGATCGGGTCGATCGATTGGCCGTACGTGCCGCCGGTGGCCGACGGCGTGTAGGTGCGGCTGGTGACGATCGGCGAGGAGCCGCCCGTCCACGAGAGCTCGAGCGCGCCGCTGCCGCTGGCGACGTTGAACTGCTGCAGGACATCAGCGAGGACGACGGTCTGTCCCGCGCCGACGGCGAGCGGCAGCGACGCATTGAGGTAGCGCATGTTGATGTTCAACGCCGACGAGCCGGGGTTGTAGACCGTCACGTCGGAGCGCCAGTACGTACCGCCGACGCCCGGTGCACGGCCGACGGCCGGGAGGATCATCGGCGAGGAGGCACCGCCCGGCGTTGCCTGGATGTAGACCGGATCCTGCGTCTTGTTGTCGATGACGGAGGCGTAGACGCTGATCGCATCGGGCGCGTCCGAGCTCACCTTCATCGAGAGCGAGTCGAACGAGCGGGTGGCGAGGAGCGGGAAGAGCTGCGAGATCGGCGTCTGCTGGAAGTTGTTCGCCGGAACCGTGACGTTCGCGGAGGCGACCTGCGAGCCGAGGGCGTCGACCAGCGTGAGGGTCACGCCGGCGTCGCTGCCGCCGCGATTCACGAGCCCGACGTTGGTGCGGAAGTTCGCATTCGACGTCACGCCGGTGAGGTAGAGGTTGCCGCTGAAGTCGGACGCGCCGACGGTCGGAACGGACTGGCCGTACGTCCCGGTCGCGCCGTCGGTGAAGGTGCGGCTGGTGACGCGGAGCTGCGGCGTGCCGGCGGCCGACGTCGCCTCGATCGCGATGGCGCCGGCGCCGTTGCTGATGCCGTACAGATCGCCGAGGGCGTTCGAATACGTGAGCGTCTGCTTGCCGTAGATCGAGATCGGACGGATCTGGACCGCGTTGCCGTAGCTCGGGATGTAGATCAGGTTGACCGGGAGCGTGTCGCTGCCGGCGTTGAAGAGCGTCAGCTCGGTGCGCCACGACGATCCGCCGACGCCGCTGGTCTGCGCCGCCGCGGAGACGAGGGTGCGCGCCGTCTGCTGCGCCTGGGTGACGGTGATGGTGTGCGTCGCGAAGGCGAACGAGACGGCGTTCCGGACGGAGAGCGTCACGGTGTACGAGTTGGCGTATGCGTAGGCGTGCGTCGGATTCTGCTCCGACGAGGTGACCCCGTCGCCGAAGTCCCACGCCCATGACGCCGGCGCGCCGGTGGAGGTATCGGTGAAGTGGATCACCTGCGCCGTCACGGGAGTGGTCGGGCTGAACGTGAACGCCGGAGTGACGTTCGGCGTCGCCGGAACGGGCACGGTGACGTTGACGTTGATTCCAAAGCTGTTCGAGCCGGCGCTGCCGGAAACGATGAGGGTGACGGTGTAGACGCCAGGGTTGGCGTAGACGTGCGTCGGATTGGTCGCGGTCGACGTCATGCTGTCGCCGAACGTCCAGAGGCGTGAGGTGATATTGCCGGACGACCGGTCGGTGAAGTTGAACGTCGTCTGTCCCGCGACGCCGTTGTAGGTGTCGACGACGAAAGAGGCGGTCGGAAGCGTCGGAGGAGGAGTCGTGCCGCTGCTGTAATTCACCTGCGCCGTATTGGACGGCGCGGAGGTTCCGGAAGAGTTCGAAGCGGTGACGTAGAACTTGTAGGTTGCGGTGCTGAAGCCGGTGAGCGTGACGCTCGTGGTCCCGGCGCCGACGCTTGCAACGTTGCTGAACGCACCGCTTCCCACCGCTGCGTAGACCTGTTCCGCGGTCTCGTTGTTCGCGTTGTCGGTCCACTTGAGGACGACGTTCGAGCCGCTCTGCACGGCCGTCAGGTTGGACGGCGCCGCCGGCCCGGCACTCGGCGGCGGTGCGCACGTGGCGCCAGTTGGATAAAGCCAAGCGGCGGCGTTCTGGTCGTCCGTACGCAGCGAAGGACCGAGTCCGGTGACGTACGCGTACATCAGCGCGGTGCTGTCAGTGCTGTGCCCGAAGCCGAGGGTATGGCCGAACTCGTGAGCAACGATCTCCGCGAGCTTGTTGCTCGGGATGCCGGTGGTGGACGAGACGCCGTCCTGGATCGTGAGGTTTGCCTCGGTGATCTTCGTATAGGCGTGCGGCCCGGCAGTGTGCACCGAGTCGCCGGTAAAGGTGGCGGTGAAGGTGGAATCGGCGCCGATGCCGTTGAACCCGCCCAGGCCGACGACGCCGCCGGTGGTCGGATTCCACGTGCCGGCGATGTCGCCGAACGGATCGTTGAAGAGGACCTCGTTCTTGCCGTTGTTCGTGTTCATGCCGGCGCCGGTGTTCTCCGAGCCGACGTAGGCGTATTTGATGTTGGCGCCGCAGTAGCCGGTCCACGAGCCCATCGCGGTAGTGATCTCGTTGACGCCGCCGCCGGTGTAGCCGGGTTGCGTTCCGTAGCTGTACCAGTTCGCCGACGAGCCCTGGTCGAACAGTCCCCAGCGGTAGATCGTCATGTCGTCGGGTTGGCCGATCATCGTGAAGTAGTCGACGGCTTTGAACCGCTGCCCGCCACCGGTGCCGACGACGCCGCGGAGCATCGGGTTCTCGACGGTGTAGCTGCGGGCTCCCGTGCGGCCTGCGACGCGGTCGACGACGAACTGCTCGAAGCCATGCGCCGCGCGCTGCATGTTGCCGGCGTGCATCGGACGGAAACCCGCGTCGAGGATCGAGGCGTCGGCAGTCTGGTCGTTGCGTACCCACATCGATGTGCCGTCGAGCATCTGGTCGGCGGTGAATTTGCCGACGAAGAGATCCATGGTCTGGAAGTCGCCGCGCGGGGTCGGCGTCAGGAAAAGGAGGACGTCCTCCCCGGCCGTGTACTCCGGCGCGCCGAAGATCTTGGTGATGTTGTCGCCGATCCTGCCGCCGATCTCGCGGATCGTGATGGTGCCCGAGGCGTCGCCCTTGATCGTGCGGGAAACGACGACCTGCGTCTCGGTCCAGATGCGGTTCCCGATCTGCACCGGGACGCTGGAGAGGACCGTGCCTGCGACGATGTCCGGCGACTTCGCGACGAGCTGCTCGTCGGTCGGCATGACGATGGTCGTGGCGGAAGCGAGGGGGACGAAGAACGCTGCAACGAGAACTGCCTGGACACACGTCTGCCAGTACGCCGCAATGTGTTTCACGTGGGGAAGGCCTCCGAGTCTGGACGACTTAGTTATTCGGCGGAACCGGGGATGGTGGTAGCGCTATTTCCGACACCATACAATGCGCCGCTCGATGCCGGTTGAAATCCTCGATAAGGTTGAACAGCTACAGCAGCTTGCGGGTCGCTGGGAAGCGCTCTGGCGGCGCGACGCGAACGCGACTCCGTTCCAGTCGCCGCAGTGGCTGCTCTCCTGGTGGAAGCACTTCGGGAGCGATACGCCGCATGTGATCGCGTCGGCCTCGCCGGACGGTACGCTCGATGCGCTCGCACCGCTCTACATTCTCCGCGACGAAGACTCCGGCGAATCGCTCGGCCTCTTCCTCGGCACCGGCAACAGCGACTACCTCGACGTTCTCGGCGACGCCTCGCGCCTGATCGAGCCGATCACGCGCGCCGACTGCCAGCTCTGGGACCTCCAGCAGCTCCGTCCGTCGTCGACTCTGTTGAACGTGCCGTTGCCCGAAGGGTGGAGCGACAACGTCGAGGAACAGGATCCGTGTCCCGTGTTGCCGATCGAGGACGCGGGCGACGAGCTGCAGAACCTCTTGTCGACGCACGCACGCAAGAAGCTCCGCTACTTCCGAAGATCGCTCGAACGCGAAGGCGATGTGCGGTACGAGAACGCGACCGCGGAGTCGCTCGACACGCTGCTCGACGCGTTGTACGAGCTGCACGCCGCACGCTGGCAGAAGCGCGGATTGCCGGGCGTGCTCGCCGACGAGGTGACGCAGAGCTTTCACCGTGAGGTCGCGCGAACGATGCTCGACGCCGGCGCTCTCCGGATGTACGCCATCCGCATCAACAAACGGATCGTGGCGGTCTTCTACGGCTTCGCCCACCAGGGCACGGTCTACTACTACCTGAGCGGCTACGATCCGGCGCTCGAGAAGCTCAGCATCGGCAACGTGATCGTCGCGCATGCGATCGAGCATGCGGTCCGCGACGGGGCGACGACGTTCGATTTCCTCCGCGGCGCCGAGGAGTACAAGTACGCGTGGGGCGCAAAGGATCGGATGAACCGGCGGCGGCAGCTGTTCCGCGGCTAGGCGTGATCGATGTGGAAGACGTCGCGGATGCGGTTCGCGACGACGCGGTCTTCGACGGCGCTTGCGATCTCGTCGGCGATGACGCGGAGCTGGATCTGTTCGATCGGCGACTCGAGCTGGAAGCGCCGGCGGAGCACCGTCGAGGCGATCCGGAACTTCGAGTCGGAGAGGGATGCGATCCCCGCAAGCTCTTCGAGGACCTTCGCGAGAGGACGAGTCTCCACCGACTCAGCGAATGCGACCATATCGCTGTAGGTCATCGCGATCTTTCCACGGCGTATGAGTGTGCTGTCGATGTCCGCCTGCTGTTCGGCCACTACCGTCCATGTCCAGCAACGGGTGCGCCAGGAATTGTCACTAGACTACGCACGTGAAAACGAACGCCGCGCGCCTCCTCGACGCACGAGGGATCGCATACGAAGTCCGTGAATATGAAGTAGATCCGGACGATCTGATGGCGGAGTCAGTGGCGAAGAAGATCGGTCTTCCTGCTGAGCAGGTCTTCAAAACTTTAGTCGCCCGAGGTGACAAAAATGGGATCTGCTTCGCCGTCGTCCCGGGAGACCAGCAGCTCGACCTGAAGGCGCTCGCCCAGCTCACCGGCGACAAGAAGATCGACACCGTACCGCTCAAAGAGGTCCAGCCGCTCACCGGCTACATCCGCGGCGGCGTCACCGCGCTCGCCGCAAAGAAGGTCTACCCCGTCTTCGCCGACGAGACGATCGAACTGTTCGACGTCATCTCCATCTCCGCCGGTATGCGCGGCGCCCAACTCCTGTTGGCGCCCGCCGACTACCTCCGCGCGACCGGCGCGAAGGTTGGGGCGATCGCGAAGGAGAAGTAGTTCCCGGATGCCGGATGCCGGATCCCGGATGCCGCTAGTGGAATGATCCGCTCGCTTCGCATCTTGTACGATGCCACCACCTATTGGGGAGTCGCCAAGTGGTAAGGCAGCGGCCTTTGGAGCCGCCATTCGGTGGTTCGAATCCACCCTCCCCAGCCACCCGCCTTCACCCAATGAACGGATTCTCGTCGGCCGACGGGCCGAAGACGGACGGCACCGGAACGTCGAGCAGCCGCAGGTAGACGGTCAGCTGCCCGCGGTGGTGGTACGTGTGGTTCAGCAGGATCGCGCGCAAGGCGGCCATCCGCGGGATCTGAAAGACGGTGCGGCCCTGGAAGTTGAGCGTCCAGATCTGTTGCAGACCTTCGTCGCCCCACTCGCCGATCTTCTTCGCACCGTACGGAACGTTCTCGTCGAGCGCGGCGAGGATCTCCGCGACGGTCGCCGGCTGCGGGCGCGGAACGTTCGGCGCGTCGCGCTGGAGCTCACTGAGGAGGTCGGGGATCGAGCGAGGGAGCGCGGCGAGGTGCCATCCGAGCTGTCCGATGGTCATCGACTTCGGATGCGGCGTCCAGGTCAGCTCGGTCTCCGGGATCCGCTCGAGCACGCGGCGCGTCGTCGCCGCTTCCTGTGTCAGTTCCTGAATGAACGATTCGGCAATCATTGTCATCTCTCCTTCACTGAATCGCGTTCGGGTCCATCCAGAGAACTTCCCAGTGGTGCCCGTCGAGGTCGTAGAAGCTCCAGCCGTACATGAAGCCGTGGTCGATCGGATCTTTCGCGTGGCTGCCGCCGGCGTCGATCGCCTTCCGCACGAGATCGTCGACCTCCGCGCGGCTGTTGCACGAGAGCGCGAACATGCTCTCCGTCACGCGCGAGGTGTCGGCCTGCTCGCGCGAGGTGAACGTGCGGAAGAACGGCTCGGTGAGCAGCATGAAGTACGCGTCATCGTTGACGACCATGCACGCTGCCTTCTCGTCGGTGAACTGTTTGTTGAACGTGAACCCGAGGGTGGAGAAAAAGTCCATCGCCTTTTTCAGATCGTGGACCGGGATGTTGACGAAGAGCTTTCTGGTGGCCATGAGGTCCTCCTTATCGTGAGTTGGGAGTCGTGAGTCGGGAGTTGGGAGTTGGGAGTTGGGAGCGGGACATCGGCATCGACT
>DASXIH010000275.1:0-10327 GCA_036498125.1 Thermoanaerobaculia bacterium | reverse complement strand
CGCGAACGGTCTTCTGTACGTCTCCGACGCCTACCACAACCGCATCCGCCGCTACGACCCGGCGTCGAAGGTGATCACGACCTTCGCCGGCAACGGCGACTTCCATGACGAAGACGGGATGCCGGCGCTGCAGACCGGCATGTACGCACCGTTCGCGATCGCGTTCGACCCTAAGGGAAACCTCTTCGTGGCGGACGGCTCGAACGAGTCGGTGCGTCGCATCGACGCGACGACGACCATCGTGACGACCATCGCCGGCGGCGGCGACTTCGTCGGCGACGGCCTCGTCGCCACCAGCGCGCTGCTCAGCGGCCCGCGCGGCGTGGCGCTCGACGGCAGCGGCAATCTCTTCATCGCCGACTCGTACCACTCGCTGGTGCGGCGGGTCGACGCGGCGACCGGCAGGATCTCCACGTTCGCCGGAAAGCTGAACACCTACTACGCCGACACCGATGCGACGAACGCTAGCGACCTCGTCGTCGGCGACGTGCGCGACGTCGCGTTCGACAGCTCCGGAAATCTTTACATCGTCAGCCACAGCTCCGGGAAGGTGTGGCGTGTCGATCCACAGGGGAAGGTCGTCGTGTACGCGGGAGGGGGCACGCCCGCCGATCACGTCGGCGATGGCGGTCCGGCGACGAGCGCCGAGATCACCCCCTCAGGCATCGCGCTCGACTCCGCCGGCAACCTCTACATCGCCGACACCGACAGCTTCCCATCGAGCGGCAACCCGCAGCGCCACCGCATCCGCAAAGTCGACGCTCAGACGAAGACCATCCAGACGATCGCCGGAGGCGAGACGGCGGGCTATTCAGGCGACAACGGCGACGCGTCGAAGGCGCAACTGAACTCGCCGTCGCATATCGCGATCGACGCAGCCGGGAACATCTTCATCTCCGACGACGGCAACTCCGCGATCCGCCGCATCGACCGGGCGACGAACGTCATCACGACCTACGCGGGCCGCGGAAACCCGCCGGACGGCATCGGCGACACCCTCCAGGCGACCGCCGCGATCGTGCAACCGCGCGCGCTCGTCGTCGACCGGAGAACCGGCGATCTCTACGTCGCCGACGACAACTACGGCGATCGCATCCGCAAGATCGACAGTCACACCGGCATCATCACGACGGTCGCCGGTGCCTCGGTGCAGACCGACCCCGGCTTCTCCGGCGACAACGGCAAGGCGACCGACGCGCGGCTGAACTTCCAATACGACACGTCCGGACTGGCGTTCGACGCGAACGGGAGCCTCTACATCTCCGACACGGTCAATCATCGCGTTCGCGTCGTCTACGGCTGCGTCGCGGTGACCGCGCCGCATCTCACGTCGCCGGCGGACGACGTCGTAGGGACCGCGACGTCCCCCGCGTTGTCGTGGACCGCGACGCCGGGAGCGCTCCGCTACGACGTCTATCTGGATACGGCGCCCGACCCGCAGAAGCTCGTCGCTTCGAACCTCGACAACACGACCTTCACGCCGTCGAACCTCGATTCGGGCAAGACGTACTACTGGCGCGTCGTCGCGAAGGGCGACACGTTCTGCCAGCCGCAGTCGTCCGCGACCACCGCGGTCGCTTCGTTCACGACTGCCGCCGGTTGCGAAGCCGCTGCGTTCGACGCGGTCTCGCCGGCGAGCGGCGCGACGATCACCACGACTTCCGTGCTGCTCACCTGGAACCCGTCGCTCGGCGCATCGACGTACGACGTCTTCCTCGCCGCGTTCAATCCGCCCGCGCGGCTGGCGGCAGGGGTGACGGCAACCTCGTATCGCGCGGACGTCGCCGCCGGCACGTACAGCTGGTTCGTCGTGGCCCACGCGTCGTGCAACGCCAGCCAGACCAGCTCCACGCCGCTGCGAACGTTCACCGTCAGCGCCGCCAGCAACTGTCCGGCGCAATTCGTCGTCGGTCTCCTGTCTCCTGCCGCCGGGGCGACGGACGTCGCGCAGTCGCTCGATCTCGTCTGGTCGGCCAACGGGTCTGCCGACAGCTACGACCTCTATCTCGGCATCGGCTCCGATCCGCCGCTCTACGCCTCGAACCTCGTCTCGTCGCACCAGTTCGTCAGCGGGCTCGAGGCCGGGACGACCTACCGGTGGCGCGTCGTCGCTCACACGCCGTGCCCCAACACCACTGTCTCATCGGCTGTCGGGACGTTTACCACCCGCACCTGCACCACGCCGGGGCAGACGTCGATCTCGTTCTCCCCGCAGTCGGTCGTCTCCGGCTCGACGTACTCGATCGTCTGGTCGCCGGCGTCCGGCCTCGATGCCGCGGGGGCCTATCTCCTCGAGCGTTCGCCGACGTCCGACTTCCAGACGGTCACCGACAGCCAGGTGATCAGCACCACCGCCGCGTCGCTGATCGCGGGAAGTCCCGGTACGGTCTATCACCGCGTTCGCGCCGTCTCCGGATGCGACCCGTCGAAGATCGGCGCGGTCTCCGACGCGGTGCCGGTGACGATCGGCGTCGCTCCGCCGAACATCGTCTTCACCGTCCAGCCTTCCGCGAAGATCGTCGCCCTCGGCGACCGGCTGGATGACACGTCCGGCTCCTTCACGCTCGAGAACATCGGCGGCGCGCCGGTGCAGGTGATCGTCGGCCGCCAGGAGATCAACAACTCGCCGCCGTTCTTCAGCATCGTCGATCCGACCGGCGCGGACGCCGCGTTCTTTACGCTCGAGCCGCACGCGCCGCATCCGTTCACGATCCGCTATTCGGGCCCGTCGACCGCGGCCTCCGGCTCGTACCAGGGCGTCGTCTTCGTCGCGTCGACCGGCGCCCCGCTTCCGGTGACGCCGTACGCCTTCGTCAATCTGAAAGTCGGCGGCGCGCCGTCAGCGGCGCCGCAGTTCATCGTCGATGGGGCAACATCTGATTACGCCGCCTTCCCCGGCTTCAGCGGCGACGACACGAACCGCGCGCCGCTGCAAATCGGCGTCCGCAACAGCGGCAGCGCGCCGATGGACGTCGCGTTCGAGATCGGTCCGGAGCTCTGGCTGACCACCGACGCGACGTGGAACGCGACGACGATTCCGCCGAACGCCACGCGCACCGTGAGCCTCTCGACCCGCCGCAGCCGAGCGCCGAACGGTTCGGCGCTTCCTCGCTACACGTACTTAACTGTTCGCACGAAGGACGGCGCGGCCGCGCGGCTGCTCGTCCAGGACAACGACGACATCGCGGTGAGCAATGGGCGACCGGCTCGTCTCGACGCGGGCGTCCGCTCGTTCATCGTGCCCGACGTCACGAGTCACCTCCGGCTCAGTAACGTCGGCACCGATCCGGTGCAGGCACAACTGATCTTCACCCCCGCGAATACCGACGGCTTCGACCCGCAGGCGATCCGCCGCGTGACCGTCACGGTTCCGGCGAACGACGTCGTCACGCTCACGAATCCGGCCGTTCAGGTGTTCAAACTCTCGTCGCCGGCAGCCGGACAGATCGAGGTGAGGCTGCCGGCCGAGCGCGTCGGCTTGATCAATGTCTCCGCCACCGCCGGGCCGATCGCGCTTCCGGTCGTCAATCGAGGTAGCGGCGCGCGCACGGGGGAGACGCAGGTCATCCCCGGCATCACGAAGTCTTCTTCCCTGGTCACCGCGGTCGTCTTCGCGGAGACGAGCGGCAACGACCACGCTGCCGTTCGCGCGCAGCTGCGCGACACATCCGGTGCGCTCGTCGGAACGCCGGTCACCGCGGACGTGCCGCGGTACGGGTACGTCCGTTTCAACGACATCGCGGCGTCGGCGAACGCCGGCAACGTCGATCAGGCGACGCTGGAGATCAGCGTCGACTCGGGAGGCGGTGTCGTCAGCGGCACCGCGATCGTGAAGCCGACCGGTTCCGACACCGGCACCGCGATTCCGAGCCGCGCGCTGGTCGATGACGCTTCCGCCACCGCACTCGACACAGAAGCTGACGCGCCGTCGGCCAGCCGTGTGACCGTCGTGCCACTCATCGGCACGCCAACGAGCAGCGGCTCGTCGCCGTCGTTCCGCACGCTCGTCGGCTTCGCAGCGCCTGGCAACGGCGCGGCGACGTTCGTCAGCACGCTCTATCGCGGCGGTTTGAACAGCATCCGCCAGACGTTCACCGTCTCCGCCGGTGCGACGCGCGTCGTCAACGACGTTCTCGGCGAGCTGTTCGGTCAGCCGCTCACCGCGGCGGGCAGCGTCGTCGTCGAAGCGCCGACGACGTCACGCGTCTACGCGCTCCCGCAGCCGGTCGGATCCGGATCGGTCACGCTGCCGCCGGCCGCGATCCCTCTTCCGAACACGCTGTCCGAGGCGCTGACGAGTGCAACCGTGGCGCAGCGTCCGCTTTTCGTCGACGGACTCGAACAGTCGATCGATGCGACGCGCGGCACGCGTTGGATGCTCCTGCTGAACGAGGTCGCCGGTTCCACGGGTGTCGTCAACGTCCGCCTGTACGAAGCAGCGAACCGCAGCGTCCCGATCGCCGAGAGGAACTTCCCGATCTCCAGCCTCGCTCAACTCCAGCTCGACACGGTCTTCAGCGCCCTCGGCCTCGACACCCCCGACCACCGCAAGGACCGGACGAATGTTCAGTGCGTCGTCACCGCGCAGAGCGGAAGCGCCAGCGTCTCCGCCACCGCCGTCGGCATCGACAACGTCACCGGCGCAACGCAAGTGATCGCGCTGACGCCCACGGCCGGTTCCGCCGCGCCGAGCGTCAGCCTCGTGACGCCGGTCTTCGCCACGCCGCCGTCATCCCCGCGGCGCCGCGCTGTGCGGCATTGAACGATGGGCTGGCTAAGAGCCAGCCCCTACACAGCGCTGTGTAGGGTGCGGCTCTTAGCCGCACCATTTGTTTACCAGCCGTACGAGCCCGGCGCCGGGGCGCTGTTGCCGAGCAGCGCGGCGCGGTACTTCTCGAACTCGCGCGTCTCCATGAAGTAGTCGGGCAGCACGGTTCCGAGATACCCGAGGTACTTCTCCGGCGTGAGCGGCTTCCCGTTCTCCGTCAGCAGCGACCCGTGCACGTCGTACGGCATCAGCGCGACCTCTTCGACGCCGCGCTTGCGGAAGAACTTCACATCGGGGACGAAGAGCAGATCGTCGGGCCCGATGCCTTTGATCGTCTCGGCGGTGTCCTGCACCTCGCGCACGAGCGTGCGGGCGTCGGGCGCCGTGATGTCCTTGACCTTCGACTTCACGATCTCGACGTTGATGAGCTCCAGCACCTCGCGCACTTCGCCGTAGTACTCCGCCTGGGCGGTGCCGTTGTTGCGGTCCTTGAAGCCGAACGCCACAGCCGTCTCGCCGCCGCGCTCATTGCCGAACATTTCGATCCCGCGCGGGACCCAGGCGTTGATCGCGCGCTGGATGTCGTCCATCGAATAGCGGCCGTTGTCGTTCAGCGCGCCGAGGGCGAGCTCTTTCAGAAACCCACGTCCGGAGCCGATGTGGAACCCCTCCTCGGAGAGCATCGGTCCCATCGAGCGCGCCATCGGTGCGTACGAGAAGACTTTCTGCATCTCGAGCTGGTACTTGCCGACGAGATCGATCGCCGTCGCGAAGATCACGTTGTCGAGGAAATTCGAGAAGGGGATGTTGAACGCGTCGAGGACGTGGTTGCCGAGCTCCATCGTGAGCAGCTCGTCCATCGTCTCCTGCGCGATGTCGGGGTGCCCCGGCTTCTTCCAGGAGTGGTCGTGGTTGAGGACCCAGAACATCTGATACGCGTGGCGCAGCTCCTCGGCCATGATGCGGAGGACCGCCATCTTCATCTGATCCGTCGGCGCCTCTTCGAGCGTGAGGCGGTGCTGCTGGATCGAGCCGAGCTCGGTCGATGCCTGCGCGCGGACGATGTCGCGCGCCGAGTAGAACATGTTGCCGACCATGTCGCCCGCGTTCTCGAAGCGGGGCTGGCCCGCCATGCGGCCGTAGTTGATCGTATCGGAGTTGAGCTTGCCGACCTTCGCCATCAACTGGAACGGCGTCTGCGCCGCGTAGTACTTCGTCCAGTTGTCCTCGAGAAACTGCAGCTCGGGGAAGTTCTTCTTCTGCCACGCGACGAGCGCGTCGTGGTACTTCGGTTCGATCTTTTCGGTCGTGTAGGCGGCCAAGGGTCCTCCTGGGGGTCCGTCTGCGAGAACGCACGACGAGGGAAGGGCATTCTATCTTCGGTTTAGACTCGCTGAGCTTGAAGGTGACCGTCGAAACATGGATCAGCGCGCCAGCGCACCAATGCTTCGACGCGGCGCGGGATCTCGATCTGCCCCGCTACGCGGGGAGAGGGACGCTCGATGAAAGACGTTGTGTAGGGGCCGGCTCTTAGCCGGCCCTTGGTGCGGCTAAGAGCCGCACCCTACACGGTGGCGGTGCTCATTGCGCGGGGACGAACAGGGGGTCGCCGCTGGCGTTTTCGATGACGGAGCTGTAGGCGCCGACTTTGCCGGTGCCGCTGGTGACGCGGATGGCGATGCTGGCGTTGTATTCGTCGGACATGCCGACCTGCGACATGACGGATGAGAGCTGGCGGAACTCGTTCGGCTGCAGGTCGAGCTGGAAGCGGGCGGAGGCTAGGCCGTCGGCGGTGGTGATGGTCACCTCGGCCGAAGCGGGGTTTCCGGACGTCTCGTAGAGGCCGAGGTTCGTGTGCATCCCTTGCGACTCCTCGAGGCCGACCATGTTGAGGATGCGGCCGCCGGAGCCGGTGACGTCGTTCGGGGTGACGGCGTTGATGAACTGACCGAGGGTGCCGCCGCCGGCGTTGTTGCGATAGGTGCGGCCGGTGACGACGAGCGGGAGGGCGATGCCGGTCTCGACGTGGAGGGCGCCGGCGGTCGACTGGCCGAAGGTCTTGAAGACGACGTCGTCGAGCGAGACGACCTCACCGCCGCGGATGGTCACGGTGCTCTGCTGTTTGTCGCTGCTGTTTTGCGGCACAAAGCTGAGGGACAGCGGGATCGCGGCGTCGGACGGATTGAAGATCCGGACGTCGCTGCGCCAGTTCGCGGCGACGGTGTCGGTGTGCGCCACGCCCGGGAGGACGTAGTGGTTGGAGGTGACGGCGTTCGGATCGATGGCGGGGACGAGCGACGCGTCGGTCGAGCCGTTGTCGACGACGGAGGCGTACGCCGAGACTTTGCCGGTGCCGCCGGTGACGGTGAGCTGCAGGCGCGCGTCGGGGGCGGTGATGCCGTTCGCGGCGAGGATGCTGTTGAGCTGGGTGTGTTCGCTGGCGGCGACGTTGATCGGGAACTGCCCGAGCTGCGCACCGTTCGAGCCGAAGGCGGTGGCGAGGAGCGTGACCGGATTGCCTGTGGACTCGATGATGCCGAGGTTCGTGCGCGAAGTGCTCGACTGGGAGACCTGCTGCAGCGAGAGCGACTGGCCGGCACCGGCGAACTTGTCGAGTCCGAGCGACGGGATGAACTGCCCGACGCGGCTCGCGAGGTCGCCGCTGTACATGTGCGTCCAGGCGACGGTCGCGTGCGGGTCGGTGTTGGTGTCGAGGCGCTTGATCGAGAGCGTGCCCGCCTGACCGTCGGAGGGGAGCGATCCGAAGCCGAACATGTGGCGGACCACGTCGTCGAGGAGGACGGTGGTGCCGGCGGCGACCGGGAAGTTGGTGGTCTGCGCCTGGTCGCCGTTGCCCCACGGGGTGAAGGTGACTTCGTACGTGGTGCTCTGCGTGCTGACGTTGCCGACGCGGAGGTCGGACTCGAACGTGGCGCCGGTGCCGTCGATGTGCGCGACTGCCGGAATGACGAGCGCCTGCGACGCGATCGAGGCGTTGCTGGTCGGGAGGACCGGCGTCACCAGCGAGACGCTGATCGGAACGGAGGCGACGGGCGCGCCGGTGTTCAGGTTCGAGACGTTGATGGTGGTCGTGGTAGTGCCCGGCGGCAGCGTCGCGGGGCCGACGATGGCGGTGAGCGTGACGCCGGTGGGCGGGATGGTGCCGGTCTGCGGCGTGACGCTGACGACGGCCGGGTTGGTCGACACGGCGGTGTACGGCGCGTTCGGCGGCGGCGCGACGGGAACGACCGCCAGCGTGCTGACGGCGTTCGACGGCGGCGCCGGGAAGTTGTCGGAGCCGGGGACGAAGAACGAGAGGACGACCTGATCGCCGTCGCCGTAGGGGAGGGTGATGTGCAGCGGCCGGTCGGACGGCGACGGCAGCGGCACGACGACGACGCGGTTGGCCTTCGACCACTCGCTCATGGCGCCGGCGCAGGTGGAGACGGCGTGGACGCGGTAGTAGTACGCGGTCGCCTTGTCGGCGTGGTGCCGCGTCTCGTAGCCCGGCTCCGAGAGCGTGACGGGCGCGGGGTTGTCGCCGAAGTCGGGATCCATCGACTCTTCGAGCTCGTAGCTGCTGGCGCCGGCGACGTCGTGCCAGAGGATCTGGTAGCGCTGGTCGGTGGTCACTTCGCGGACGGCGGAGACCTTCGGCGCCGCGAGCTCGGGCGTGCCGCAGGAGCCGGAGATGAAGAACTCCTGCTCGACGGAGCCGACGGAGTCGGTGACGCGTACGGTGAAGTGCGAGCTGTCGGTCGTCGTCGGCTTGCCGGTGATCGTCCCGTCGGCTCCGAAGGTCAGGCCCGGCGGCAACGAGCCGCCCACGAGCGACCAGACGTACGGTGAGCCGCTTGCGAACGGCGTCCCGCCGGCGGCCTGGAACGCGAAGCTGTAGTCGGTGTCGATCGTCGCGCCCGGAACGGCGAGGGTGACGATCTTGAGGGAGGCGCCGACGGTGATCGAGAGCGACCCGCGCGCCTGAACCCCGTTCTGATCGGTGACGGTGACGCCGATCGGGAAGACGCCCTCGGTGATCGGGTTGCCGGTGATCGTTCCGTCCGGATTGAGCGTCAGGCCGGCGGGGAGGAGACCCTGGGTGAGCGTCCAGGTGTACGGCGTCGTTCCGCCCGCGGCGAGGATCGTCGCGTGGTACGACGCGCCGAACCCGGCGTTGGGGAGGGAGGTCGTCGCGACGACGAGGCCGCTCACGACGACGAGGTGGTAGTGCTTGGTGTTGCTGCGTACGCCGTCGGTCGCGGTGACGTCGATGAATCCGTCGAAGAGCGTCTTCGGCGTGCCGAACAGCTGGCCGTTCGACGTGAACTGCAGCAGCGGAGGAATGGTGCCGTTGGCGAACGACCAAGTGAGCGGGCCGCTGCCGCCGGTTGCGGTGAACTGCAGGGAGTACACGCTGTCGATCGAGCCGATCGGCAGCGACGGGGTGGTGATGACGACCGGCTGGAAGACGGTGACGTGCGCGTTCGCGTTCTTCGTGCAGGCGTTGATCGTCTCGACGACGCTGACGATCGTTTGCGCGGCGTTGCCCGCGGTGAAGGTGATCGAAGAGGTTCCCTGGCCGCCGGTGATGGTGCCGTTCGTGATCGACCAGGCGTAGGTGGCGCCCGCGCTGGCGGTGGCCGAGGCGCTGCCGCTCGTGCCGGCGGTCATGGAGCTCGGCGCGGTGACGGCCGGCGCGGTGAGATGGTCGACGCCGACGCTGGTCGAACTGCTGTTCGAGCAGCCGCCGTTCGTCCCGACGACGCTGAGGCTCACGCCGGCCGAGTTGGAGGGGACGTCGAACGTGATGCTGTTCGTCCCCTGGCCGCCCGTGAGCGTGGCGCCGGTGACGTTCCAGGTGAAGTTGGCGCCCGAGCTCGAAGGCACCGACGCGACGACGCCGGTCGAACCGCCGCAGACGTCGGCGGGGGCGGTGATCGTGACGTCCGGAACCGCCGTGATCGGAACGGAGACGGAGTTCGTGTACGTGCAGGTGCCGAGGTTGGCGGAGACGTGGATGTTCGTGCTGCCGGAGGCGCCGGCGGTGAAGGTGATCGACGACGTTCCCTGGCCGCCGGTCAGCGTGCCGTTGGTGACGGTCCAGGTGTAGGTCGCGCCGCTGGTGGCGGTCACGGAGGCGGCGTTGTTCGTCGAGCTGGCGCAGATGAACGACGGCGCGGTGAACGCCGGCGTCGCGAGGTTGTCGACGGTGACGTTCGCGGAGTTGCCGTTGGAGCAGCCGTTCGCGGTGGCGCTGACGATGAGGCTGACGCCGGGCGAGTTGGCGGGGACGTCGAACGTGATGCTGTTCGTTCCCTGGCCGCTCGTGATCGTGCCGCCGGTGATCCCCCACGAGAACGTGGCGCTCAGGTTCGCGGGGACCGAGGCGACGACGCCGGTGCTGCCGGAGCAGACTTCCGACGGCGCGCTGATGGTGACGTCGGGAACGGCGTGGACCGGAATGGAGAGGGAGTTCGGGTTGACGCAGGAGCCGAAGGAGGCGGCGACCTGCACGATCGTGTTGCCGGACGGGCCGGCGGTGAAGGTGATCGACGACGT
>DASXIH010000274.1:0-7391 GCA_036498125.1 Thermoanaerobaculia bacterium | reverse complement strand
TGCGAATCTGAACTTCGATCGTTTTCCCGTCTTCGCGGACGACGACATGGACTGCGCGGTATCCATGGCTCGGCTTCAGCCGCCGATCCAATACCGTAACGTCATCAAATGCGGCCGCTATTGCTTCGCCGGTGCGATCCTGCTCGGCCACGTCATCCACAACCGCTCTTCAGCCTGCGATGTCCTGCATCTGCGATAGACGAATCGATTCACGCTTGAGTTTTTCGCCGATCGAACTGGTCAATTTTGAGGGACGACCACTAAGAGGTAAACGCGTGACGCGATAAACACGTTCGACGACCCGGTTATACGCCGGTTCGAATGTCAGCTTGTACTCATCAAGTGTTCTCCGATCAGCTTCATCAAACGCTCCCCGCCGTAATCGCTCGCCAAGGCGATCGACCTGCGCGTTGCTGAGATGCTTCTCCACCACGACTGAAGCTTAACGTAGGACGGGCTTTAGCCCGTCCCGGGCGGGCTGAAGCCCGCCCTACGTTCGGCGAGCTGTGCGGATCATGTGGATGCGGCGGAGGGTCTCGTAGGCGACGGTGGTCATGGTGACCCAGAGGAGGCCGGCGGTGACGCCGGCGCCGACGTCGCTGATCCAGTGGACGCCGAGGTAGACGCGGGAGAGGGCGACGCCGATGACGAGGGTCGTCGCGAGGGCGAGGGCGGCGGCCTTCCAGCGCCAGCGGATCGGCGCGCGGAGTGCGAGGTAGGCCAGTGCGCCGAAGACGACGGTCGAGCCCATCGCGTGGCCGCTCGGAAACGAGTAGCCGGTGGCGTGCATCAGCATCTCGGCTACGGCCGGACGGGCGCGGGCGAAGTAGCGCTTGAGCTCCCAGTCGAGAGCGCCGCCGCCGAGCGACGTGAGGGCGAGATAGAGCGCCCACCGGTAGCGCTTCCGCAGCAGCAGGACGATGACGGCGACACCGCCGATCACACCGACGCCGATCGGTCCGCCGATGGTAGTCATCACGTCGAAGAACGTCGTCGCACTGGCGTATCGCTTCGCCACCGCCCAGTCATGGACGCGCGCGTCGACCTTCTGGAGCATGGGACTCTTCGCATGCACCAGCTCCGCGAGGTCGAGGAACTGATCCCCAGCCCACCCGATCAACAGCGCGCCGGCGATGATGATGACGATGATCGGCAGGTAGTCTCGAAACCGCCACTTCGACACGACCCGCTCCGCCACGACCCGGCCGAAACGCCCGATCGGCGGATGGACGGCGGCGACGACCCCCCAGAGGATCAGAAAGACAGCGATAAAGGCCGCGTAGAGCAGATCAGAACCCGCCGCTCATGTACTTCCACTGCACGATCTTCTCGTTGATCTCGCGCAGTCGGCGGGAAATCATGCGGCAGAGGAGGTTGAGGAACTGCAGCGACGCGTTGGGATCCATCGAGAGGATCTCGTTCAGCGTCGCGCGGTCGATCGAGAGGACGGTGGCGTCGCCCTCGTGCGCCTTCGCGTCGGCGGAGCGCGGCTTGTCGTCGATCAGCGCCATCTCGCCGAAGAAGTCGCCGCGGTCGAGCACGGCCAGCGCCTCTTCGCCGACGCCGGGGATGAACTTCGAGATGCGCACCCGGCCGTCGAGGACGATGTAGAGCTTCTCGCCCTTCTCCCCCTCGCGGAACATCATCGAGCCTTCGCGGAAGCGCTCTTCGCTCGAGAACGTCGCGAGCAGCTTCATTTCCGCCGCGGAGAGGCCGCGCTCCTTGAAGAGGTCGACCTTCTCTTCCGACTTGACGGTGACTTGCTCGATCTCGCGCTTCTTCCCCTCGTCGCGCTTGCGTCCTCCTGGAAGAAGAGTTTGAGCTGCTCGTTCGCGTCGCGGACCTTCTCCGCGAGCGAGCGCCAGAACGCCCAATGCAGCCCGACCGCGATCTCCTTGTCCTCGTCCATCATCTGGTCGAGGGCGCTGAACGAGAAGGTGTAGCAGGACGACGACTCCGTCGCGAGCGCGTCGCTGGAACGGTGCGTCCGGTCGATGAAGTTCATCTCGCCGAAGATCTGGTCGGCCATCAGCATGCCGAGGATCTGCGGACCGAACGGCGTCTCCTTACGGATCTCGAAGCGGCCGTCGCGGACGACGTAGAAGTCCATCGACCGGTCGTCTTCGCGGAAGACGTAGTCGTTGGAGAGAAAGGCGTCGATGTGCGTGAAGCGCGACAGGCGGAAGATCTGCTCATCCTTCATGTGCTGGAAGACGGTCAGCTTCCGGAGCTCCGAGGAGACCTGGATGAGGTTGTCGCGCTTCTCGGCGTCGCGCGTGATCTTCAGCGTGATGAGCTTCAGCTCGCGCGAGTCGACCCGGAAGAGGCTCTCCTTGCGGAACTCGAGGCGCTCGGTGAGGAGCTGCAGCTGTTCGACGCGCGACTTGATCCGCGCGTTCAGCTCCTTCGTCTCGATGTTGCTGATGCGCTTGATGGTGTTGATCATCCGGCGCACCGCTTCGGTCGCCTCGCCCTTCTGGTCGGTGGCGAGCAGGAACGCGTCGACGAAGTCGTCGAGCGATTTCTCGAAGTTCTTCAGCTCGAACTCGACGCGGCCGGAGAGCTCGGCGAGGCCGCGGTCGAACGGGTTGAGCTGCCGCGCCCTGACGATCTCTTCGTGCGAGGCGGTCCACTCGCCCTGCGAGTAGTAAAGGCGCCCGAGGATCTCGTAGACGCGGTAGTTGTTCGGCGTCTTCAGCTTCGCGAGCTCGAGCAGCTCGATCGCCTTCGACGTCTGGTCCTTCGCCATGTGGTACTGCGCGAGGCCGACGTACTGCGACGCGTCGACCTCGTCGCGGGCGCGTTCGGCGGCGACTTCCTGGCGAACGTCCGAGAACCGCGACTCCTCCGCCTGGTGCTTGAGGTCGCGGACGCGGGCGAGGTTGATGCGGATGGCGACCGAGCCGGGACGGAGCTTCTCCGCCATTTCGTACAGGTGGATCGACTCGTCGAACATCAACTGGTCGGCATACCGTCTCGCGAGCGCGAGGAGGTCTTCGGCATCGATCGCCATCGACGCCTCGGCGCCGAGCGTGCGGAAGCGCGCTCGCGAACCGACGGGTTGTTCGGCCATAGGACTCGATAGTATCTCGAATGCAAAATGCAGAATGCAAAAGGCAAAATCGCGGTCCTCTTTGCACTTTGCCTCTTGCATTCTGCATTCGCGGCCGACCGTCCCGGCCCCGACGGCTTCCTCCTCGCGCTCCCCGGCTACGAGTACGAGTTCCCGCGCGACCACGGCGCGCACGACGGCTACCGCACCGAGTGGTGGTACTACACCGGCCACCTCCGAACGGCCGACGGCCACCGCTACGGCTTCGAGCTGACCTTCTTCCGGGTCGGTGTGGATCTGAAACCGGCCGAGTCGCAGTGGGACCTCCGCCACCTCGCGCTCGCGCACTTCGCGATCACGGACGTCGACGGCCGCCGTTTCCGCTACTACGAGAAGCTGAACCGTTCGTCGCCCTACACGGCGCGCGCGGCCGCCGGAACGCTCGACGTCTTCAACGAAGGGTGGCGGGCGATCACGTTGCACGACGGGTCGTGGCGCATCGTCGCGAAACAGGGGGACGATGCGATCGATCTCGTCCTCCGGTCGCGCAAGCCGCCAGCGATTCACGGCGAGAACGGCATCTCGGTGAAGGCAGCCGGCGAGGGCTACGCGTCGCACTACTACTCGATGACGCGCCTCGACGCGTCGGGGAGCGTGAACGGCCGGCGCTGCAACGGGCAAGTGTGGATGGACCATGAATTCGGCTCGTCGGCGCTGCGCGAGAACCAGCGCGGGTGGGACTGGTACTCGATCCAGCTCGACAACGATTCCGAGGTGATGCTGTACGTCATCCGCCGCTCCGACGGCACGCCGGATCTCACGTCCTCGGGGTCACTGATCACCGCCGACGGCCGCGTGATCCCGATCCGTCACGACCAAATGAAGATCACCACGAAGCGCCGCTGGACGTCGAAAAAGAGCGGCGCCACGTATCCCCTCGACTGGACCGTCTCCATCCCCTCCCTCGGCATCTCCCTCTCGCTCCACCCACTCCTCGACGATCAGGAGCTCGTGACCCGCGAGTCGACCCGCGTCACGTACTGGGACGGCGCCGTGAGCGTCAACGGCTCTTTCGACAACATCGGCGTCACCGGCGAAGGTTACGTCGAGATGACCGGGTACGATCGCGCATTCCGCGCACCCTGACCGATCCGGCGGATCTCGCGGATGAGTTGCGCGCGGGCGGACTTGCCCTTCTGCACGAAGCTCGTCACCTTCGACTGAAGGTCGCGGCGCTCCTCGGCGGAGATCTCTTTCGACGTGAGGACGAGGATCGGGATGTTCGCGGTGAGCGGATCTTCCTTCAGCGAGTCGGCAACTTCGAAGCCGCTCATGCCGGGCATCATGAGGTCGAGAATGATGACGTCGGGCGTCTTTTCGCGCGCCGAGAGCAGCCCCTCCTCGCCGGTGAACGCGCTTTCGATCAGGAAACCGGCGGTGGAGAGCTCGGCGTCGAGGAGCGCGTGCACCGCCGCGTCGTCGTCGATCAGCAGCAGCCGTGGCCGAGCCTCGCTGCGCGAGGCGAGGGCGCGGACGCGGTCGAGAAGACGTTCGCGGTCGACCGGCTTCACGAAATAGTCGTCCGCGCCGAGGGCGACGCCGAGGTCGCGATTCTCGACGACCGAGATGATGATGATGGGGATCTCGCACGTCTCCGCGTTCGCTTTGAGGCGCTTGAGCACTTCCCACCCGTCCAGTCCCGGGAGCACCAGATCGAGCGTGATCGCGAGCGGGCGGAGATCGCCGGCGAGCCGGATCGCCTCCTCGCCGTAACGCGCGCGCGCTGAGGAGTAACCGGCGGAGCGGAGGGCCGAGGCGATCAGGTCGTACGCGTTCGGATCGTCCTCCACGACGAGGATGCGGTCCTCGGCCGGCTCGATCTCGGTGGCGCGTGAGACGACCGCCGCGCGCGAGCGCACCGGCAGGCGGAACGAGAACGTGGAGCCGCGGCCGGGAGAGCTCTCGACCGAGACGCGCCCGCCCTGCAGCTCGATGAACCGCTTCACGAGCGCGAGTCCGAGGCCGGTGCCGCCGTACTCACGGCGAACCGTCGCGTCGATCTGCCGGAACTCTTCGAAGATCACCTCGTGGTGGCGCGGATCGATGCCGATTCCTTCGTCCGACACCGAGACGTTGATCGACCCCTCTTCCTCCGTCGCGCCGATGAAGCGCGCGGAGATCGTGATCGTGCTCTCGGCCGGCGAGAACTTGATCCCGTTCGAAACGAGGTTGAAGAGCACCTGCTTGAACTTCGCGAGGTCGGTCTCGATGAGCGGAAGGTCGTTCGGGACGTCGACGACGAAACGCGGATGCGTCTTCGTCATCCCGCGCATCATGTGGCAGACGCTCTCGATTACCGGCGCGATCGCGAAGAACTCCGGGTAGATCTCCATCTTCCCCGCCTCGATCTTCGAGAGGTCGAGGATGTCGTTGATGATGCCGAGCAGGTGCTGGCCGGACGCGTGGATGTGGTTGAGGAAGCCATAATGCTTCGCATCGACGCTTTCCTGCAGCCGGTCGACGAGGATCTCGGAGAAGCCGATGATCGAGTTGAGCGGCGTCCGCAGCTCGTGCGACATGTTCGCGAGGAACTGGCTCTTGAGGCGGTCCGACTCCTGGATGCGGCGGTTCGCCGACTCGAGCTCTGTCGTGAGACGCCGCAGCTCGTCGAGCTGCTGCTTCTCTTCCGACTCCAGCGCCCGGATGCGGAGCCGCTTCTGCTGCAGGTCGGCGATGCCGCCGAGAAAGAAGAAGGAGGCGCCGAAGAGGAAGAGCATCCGCGTCAGCGCGCGGAGGAAGACGGGGTCGAACGGCGCTGCCTGTCCGACGAACATCAGCATGCCGAGGTAGGCGATCGTGGAGGCGAGAAAGACCGAGTACGCCGTCGGCTTGTTCGCGGCGAATGCGGCGGCGGCAGCGGGCGTGAGGTAGAAGAGGTACCACGGGCTGTCGATCCCGCCGGTCGCGAAGATGGCGACCGTGACGAGGATGACGTCGCTCGCGAGCCACAACGGGTTGAGAACGTTGCGCGGAAGCCGCCGGCGATACAACTCGTAGAAGAGCAGCGCGATCGCCGTCGCAGCCGCCGAGAAGGCGACCACGGTACCGATGAGCAGCGGGAAGACATAGAACGCCCGCCCGATGAGCGACACGATCAGCGACGCCAGGTACGCGAAGATGCGCGTCTTCTGAATGGCGAGGTCGAAGCGCACCACGCTCTCGCGCGGGTCGGTGCTGGCAACCATAGGGGTGGGGAGATTCTAATGCGGCCCGGGCGTGGCGAAGCGGGTGAGGAGGTCGCGCAGCTCGGCGCCGACCGCTTTTGTTGCCGAATCGCTCGCGGCGTTCGTCGAGACCACCACCGCCACGTTGTTGTGCGGGGCGATCGCGATGACGGTCACCATCGTGTCGGCGCTGCCGGAATGCGTCGCGACGTCGTTGAAGCCGGCGACCGTGGCGACGCCGAATCCGAGGCCGCTCTTCTTCCGCTTCGTGTGCATCACGGCCGCGGTGGCGGGGGAGATCAGCGTCTTCTTCCCGTTCATGGCGAGGAGGTGTGCGCGGAGGAACTCGGCGAGGTCGTCGGACGACATGTGGAGATCGCCCGCCGGTGCGAGGAAGCTCTGAAGCTGATAACTGCCGTGCGGATCGACCGGCTTGAGCGTGCCGTTGGTCTCCTCGTGACCCCAGACGCGCAGCGGCCAGCCGATGCCGGCGGAGGCCATGTGGAGCGGCTCGAAGATGCGGGTTCGCACCAGCTCTTCCCACGACTTCTTCGAGACCTTTTCGGCGATCGCCGCGGCGATGACGTAGTCGGCATTCGAGTACTGAAACTGCGTCCGCGGCGAAATGGACGGCGGCTGGCCGAGGACGTATTCGGCGAAGCGGCGCCGGTTCTCGGTGGGAGTTCCCTTCATCGGCGGGAGCTTCTTCATCTCCTCCTCGTCGCCGTACGGCGGCAGCCCCGCCTCATGGGAGAGAAAGTCCGCGAGCGTGACGTCTTTGTAGTCGCCGCGGATCTTCCAGTCGGGAAAGAGATCGACTACCTTCGAGTCCCAGCCGATCTTCTTCTCCTCGACGAGAATGCCGAGGATCGTCGCCGTGAACGGCTTCGTGCAAGAGCCGATGTGAAACGCGTCCGCGTTCGTCACCGGATCATTCGATCCGATTTTCGTGACGCCCGCGGACCCATGCGCCACGATCCCCTCCGCATTCACCACCGTCGCCTGCATCGCCGGCACATGCGCCGCCTCGATGCGCGTCTTCAACTCCGCGGACAGGTCGACCGTTGCAGCGAGGAGAGCGACAGCGAAGATCATGCTCGTGCTTACGGACGCGG
>DASXIH010000273.1:0-7821 GCA_036498125.1 Thermoanaerobaculia bacterium | reverse complement strand
CCCTTCCGGACGACATCTCGCGCCTTCTCACCGCGTTACGCTGACCGCGCAACACTGTTCCACAGCAGAGCTGCACGTGCAACGCTGAGGCGAAGCACTGCTGCGCGGCACCGCCGCACGTGCAGCGCTGAGGCGACACACTGCTGCGCGGCACCGCCGCACGTGCAGCGCTGGGACGAAACACTGCTTCGCAGCGACGCTAGACATGCAACGCCGGGGCGAAACACTGCCGCCACCTCGTGTAGCGCAGGCTCTACCCAGTAACCCTGGAGCGGCGGGTGCCCTCACCCCGCCGGCGCGGCGATAGCCGCGCTGACGCGCGACGGGCGGACGAGGGCGTCCGCCCCTCCAAGAGGCGTATTTTTCCAAGGGCGGAGGAGTTACAGCAGCATGCCGGCGATCGTGGCGGTAAGGAAGTTCGCGAGCGTCCCGGCGATCATGGCGCGGAGGCCGAGGCGGGCCAGATCGCCGCGGCGCGACGGGGCGAGCGAGCCGATCCCCCCAATCTGAATCGCGATCGACGAGAAGTTCGCGAAACCGCAGAGCGCGTAGGTCGTGATCACGAAGCTCCGCGGCGACAGCGCATGCGGGTTCGCCTTGATGAGATCTCCGAGTCTTGCGAACGCCACGAACTCATTGAGCACCATGCGCGTGCCGAGGAGATTGCCGACCGTCATCATGTCCTGCTTCGCCACCCCCATCGCCCAGGCGATCGGCGCGAAGATCCAGCCGAGGACCACGTCGAGCGTGGGAGGGAACCAGGCGAGTTGCGAGTGGACCGCGCCGAAGATCCCGTTCACCATCGCGATGAGGGCGATGAACGCGATCAGCATCCCGGCGACGTTCAGCGACAGGTGCAACCCTTCGATCGCGCCGCGGCCTGCCGCGTCGATGATGTTCACGTCCTGCTTCGGGACGATGACTTCCACGTCGCCGCCGGTCTTCGGCTGGTCGACCTCCGGCACGATGATCTTCGACATCATGATCGCCCCCGGCGCCGTCATGATGACCGCCGTGAGAAGGTGGATCACGTCGACCTTCGCCACGAGCACGTACGCCGCCATGATGCCGCCCGAGATGTGCGCCATCCCGGCGGTCATGATCGTCATCAGCTCGGACATGGTCATCTCCGGCAGGAACGGCCGGATCGTCAGCGGCGCCTCGGTCTGTCCCATGAAGATCGACGCCGCGACCGACGTCGACTCCGCGCCCGACGCGCCCATGAACCGGCTCATCATCTTGGCAAAGAACCGGACGACGAGCTGCATCACGCCGACGTAGTAGAGGATCGCGAAGATCGACGCGATGAAGATGATGGTCGGCAGCACCTGGGTCGCGAAGACGAAGCCGACCGAGGTATTCGCCTGGTCGCCGAGGGTGCCGAAGACGAACTTCGATCCCTCGCCGGTGTAGGCGATGAACTTGGTGACGACTTCCTTGAGGTTCTCGAAGAGGTACTTGAGCAGGTTGTACGCGAGGAAGATCACCACGCTGAAGGCGCCGAAGCCGTACCAGACGAACTTGCGGCCCGGTTCGGGGATGCGCGGCGCGACGAAGTAGATGATCACCGCGACGGTGATGAAGATCAGCGACGCGGCGAGCTGCGTCCCTCCCCAGCCGAACAGATGCGCGATGGCCTCGCCCTTCAGCACGGCGATCGCGGTGAGGATCTGCAGGATCAGCCCCCACATCACGGTGCGCCACCGGATCGCCCGCTTGTTGTTCGACAACGCGAACGCGATGCCCAGGATGACAACGAATCCGATCAGCGCCGAGAAACGCTCCATGTTCGTTCTTCCTTTTTTCTTGAACCGAGTTGCCGCGTTGTAGCTGAGCCGTGTACAGCGCGTCAAACAAAAAGTACACTCCGCCGCCATGCTGAAAGCGATCGATGAGGCCGTCGCGTATGTCCGCTCCCGTTCCCAGCTCGTCCCACGCGTCGGAATCGTGCTCGGTTCGGGGCTCGGCAACGTCGTCGACTCGATCGACGCGGAGGTGACGATTCCCTACGCCGACATCCCCGGCGCGAAGGCGTCAACGGTCTGGGGCCACTCCGGAAAGCTGATCCTCGGACATACCGCGAGCAAGGTCCCGGTCGCGGTGCTCAGCGGCCGGATGCATTTCTACGAAGGGCACGAAATGCCCGAAGTCATGCTCCTCGCGCGCGTCGTCGCACGCCTCGGCATCCAGACGCTCCTCGTCACCAACGCGGCCGGCGGCATCAACACTAAGTACTCCGCGGGCGACCTGATGCTGATCTCCGATCACATCAACCTCTCCGGCGTGAACCCGCTCCGCGGCCCGAACATCGACGACCTTGGCCCCCGCTTCCCTGACATGAGCGAGGCGTACCCGCTGCCACTGCGCCAGCTCGCCCGCGAGGTCGCCTCGTCGCAGGGACTGCCGTTGCAGGAAAGCGTCTACCTCTTCCTCTCGGGCCCGACCTACGAGACCCCCGCCGAGATCCGCGCCTTCCGCGTCCTCGGCGCCGACGCCGTCGGCATGTCGACAGTGCCCGAGGTCATCGCCATGTCGCACATGAACATCCCCGTCCTCGGCATCTCCTGCATCACCAACATGGCCGCCGGCATCCTCCCCCAGAAGCTCACGCACCAGGAAGTGATGGACACCACCGCCCGCGTGCAGAAGCAGTTCACAGGTTTGGTGTTGGGAGTGCTGGATCGCCTTTGAAGTTTATCCCGAGCGCAGCGAGGGATCAGCGGAGCATCTCGCGAAGTCGTGGATTGTTACGTCTACATCGTCAGCAACAACGCTCACACGCTCTACACGGGCATGACCGACAACCTTCCACGCCGCGTGTATCAGCACAAAACCAAAACCTTCCAAAATGCGTTCACCGCTCGCTACACCTTGGATCGCCTTGTCTACTTTGAAACGCTACGGTCGGAGCGTGACGCTGCGAAGCGTGAACGGCAAATCAAGTCGTGGACACGTGCGAAACGCGTCGCGCTGATCCAGTCGCAGAATCCGAGCTGGGTCGATCTCAGCAAGTCGTGGACTGAGGCGCTGATGCTCCATTGATCCCTCGCTCGCTTCGCTCGCTCGGGATAAACTACTAAACTACAAGTAACAATGATCCACTTCTACCACGTCACGAAGCGCTTCGACCGCTACTCGTCGGCGCTCCATGACGTCACGTTCCAC
Source organism: Thermoanaerobaculia bacterium (assembly GCA_036498125.1). Taxonomy (GTDB): domain Bacteria; phylum Acidobacteriota; class Thermoanaerobaculia; order Gp7-AA8; family Gp7-AA8; genus DASXHZ01. Next base: position 4,656 of record DASXIH010000273.1, on the reverse strand, counting down.
ATCGAGAAGGGCGAATTTGTCTTTCTCACGGGGGCGAGCGGCGCGGGGAAGTCGACGCTGTTGAAGCTGATCCTGCGTCAGATGCGGCCCACCGACGGGCAGGTGGTCGTCAACGGGCGCAACCTCAATGCGATGAAACGGTCGCAGATCCCGATGTTCCGGCGCGAGCTCGGGTTCGTCTTCCAGGACTTCAAGCTCATCGAGCGGATGACGGTCTTCGAGAACCTCGCGTTCATCCTCACCGTCCTGAACGTCCCTGTCCGCGAGCACAAGAAGCGCGCGTATCAGGCGCTGCGCGCGGTCGACCTGCACCACAAGCTGAGCGCGTATCCGCTCCAGCTCTCGGGCGGCGAGCAGCAGCGCGTCGCGATCGCTCGCGCGCTCATCAACGACCCGCTCATCCTGATCGCCGACGAGCCGACGGGCAACCTCGACCCCGACCTGACGCGCGAGATCATGCAGATCTTCGTGAACGCAAACCTCCACGGCTCGACGGTGCTGCTCGCGACGCACGACCGTGAGCTGATCCGCAACAGCGGACGCCGGTCGATCACGCTCGACGCCGGCCGCATCATCGAGGAGAAGATCCCGACGGTCGAACGCCCGGTCCGCAGCGAGGCGCTGTTTGGCATCGGTTAGTCTCCCCTCCGCAGAGACTCCCTCCAATACGTTCACCTGGTTTTTTCGCGAAGCGGTGCGCCGTATCTGGGTATCGAAGCGGACGAGCTTCCTGGCGATCTCGATGATCGCGATCTCGCTCTTCATCCTCGGCGCGTGTCTGCTCGTCGCCGACAATCTCGAACGCGCGGTCGAGCGGTGGCAGGGCAAGTCGCGCGCAACGGTCTACTTCGACTCCGAGGCAACGCCCGATCAGATCCGGGCGGTCGATGCCTATCTCGCACAGCACGCCGGTCTCCGCAGCCGGCACCTGATCACGCGCGAACAGGCGCTCGCGCGGTTCAAGTCGATGTTCACAAGCCTGAACGACGTCGTCGACCAGCTCGACGAGAATCCGTTCCCCGCGTCGTTCGAGATCGACGTCACGCCGCAGACGATCCAGTCGAAGTCGTTCGCCGACGAGATCGGCGGCCTGCGCAAGCTACCTGCGGTCGACGACGTGCAGTTCGACTGGCAGTGGCTCACCCGCCTCCGCCGCCTCGTCGACCTCGTCAACGTGGCGGGCCTCATCGCGGGAGGGATCCTCGCGATCGCCGCGGCGTTCACGATCGCGAACGTCATCCGCCTCACGATGCTGACCTATCGCGAAGAGATCGAGATCATGCGGCTCGTCGGCGCAACGGAACGGATCATCCGCGGCCCGTTTGTCCTCGAAGGGATCCTGCAGGGAACGATCGGCGGCGCAGTCGCCGTCGGCCTCCTCTTCGCCGCCTTCACGCTCACCCGCCGCGCCGTCGCCGCCCCGCAGTCCCTCGTCTGGAGCTTCCTCGTCTCCGGCTTCCTGACCTGGCAGAAGATGGCCGCCCTCATCGCCGGCGGCATTCTCGCCGGCTGGATCGGGAGCTGGCTGTCGGTACGAGAGCGCGTGACCGAGGACGCGTGAGGCGATAGCATCGCCGCCGCATGAAGCTCGTCGAGTGTGTACCCAACATCTCCGAGGGCCGGCGGCCGGAGATCTATGAGACTGTCGCGAAGGCGGCGGCGTCCGTCAGCGGCGTGACGCTGCTGAACATCGACCCGGGCGCGGACACGAACCGCACGGTCATCACCTTCGTCGGGGAGCCGGAACCGGTGCTCGAGGCGGCGTTCCGGCTGATCGAAAAAGGCGTCGAGCTGATCGACATGTCGGGGCACCGCGGCGCGCACCCGCGCATCGGCGCGGTGGACGTCGTGCCGTTCGTCCCGGTCTCCGACATGACGATGGACGAATGTGCCGTCCTCGCCCGCCGGCTCGCCGAACGGGTCGGCGCCGAGCTGAAGATCCCGGTCTATCTGTACGAGTTCGCCGCGAGCGCGCCGCATCGCCGCAACCTTGCCGACATCCGCGAAGGCGAGTACGAGGGGCTGAAGCAGAAGATCACGCATCACGACTGGCAGCCGGACTTCGGGCCGTCGGAGTTCCTCCCGAAGTGCGGCGCGACCGTGATTGGCGCGCGCAAGTTCCTCGTCGCGTACAACGTCAACCTCAACACGCTCGACAAGCGGCTCGCGACGCGCGTGGCGTTCGACATCCGTGAGCGCGGGCGGATGAAGCGCGACGACGAAGGGAATCCGGTCGTCGACGCGAAGGGCGATCCGGTCTGGGAGCCGGGGCTGCTCAAGTCAGTCAAAGCGGTCGGCTGGGTGATCCCGGAGTTCGGGACGGCGCAGGTCTCGATCAACCTCACCGATCTCGACGTGACGCCGCTGCATCTCGCGTTCGATACGTGCGACGAGCGGGCGCGGGAGCGCGGTCTGCGCGCGACCGGGTCGGAGGTCGTCGGTCTCGTGCCGCTGTCGGTGCTGCTCGCCGCAGGGCGTCACTATCTCGCAAAGATGGGGCGGCCGACGGGCGTGCCGGAGTCGGCGATCGTCCACACGGCGATCCGCACGCTCGGGCTCTCGGAAGTGAAGCCGTTCGATCCGAGCGAGCGCGTCATCGAGTACCGGCTCGCGCAGCAGCCGCGGCTCGCCTCGATGACGTTGCGCGGGTTCACCGACGAGCTGTCGAGCGAGTCGCCGGCGCCCGGGGGCGGCTCGGTCAGCGCGCTCGTCGCGTCGCTCGGCGCGGCGCTCGCGGCGATGGTCGCGGTGCTGTCGCATACGAAGAAAGGCTTCGAAGCGAAGCAGGCGGACCTCGATCGCATCGCCGTGCGAGGCCAGGAGTTGAAAGACGCGCTCCTCGCCGCCGCCGATGCCGACACCGCGGCGTTCGACAGCTTGCTCGAGGCGATCCGTATGCCGAAGGACCATCCGTCACGCGATGCGGCGATCGCCGACGCGACGATCGGTGCCGCCGAGGTTCCGCTCGGCGTGTTGGAGAAATGCCCGGAAGTGATCGAGCTCTGTCGCGAGATCGCGCGCATCGGATTGCAGGCATCGCTCTCGGATGCCGGCGTCGGCGCTCAGGTCGCACGCGCCGGAGCCGCGGGGGCGTATCAAAACGTCTGCATCAATCTCGCGGGCGTCACCGACGTCCGCAAGACGGGCCTTCTCACCCGCGCGGACGCGGCGTGGGCGCACGCGCGTGAGCTGCACGCGCACGCGGAAAGCGAGATTCTGGAGAAGCTCGTCACTTTATCCCGAGCGTAGCGAGGGATAAATGAGGGTTATTTCTCGAACTCCCACGCCACCTTCTTGAGCGCGCGGTCGGAACGCTCGATGAGTTGGAGGATCTCTTTCTTGGCGTGGGCGGCTGAGAAGAAGGCGGCTTCGAGTTGCGAGGGAGGGAGGTAGACGCCTTCGCCGAGCATCAGGTGGAAGAAGCGGGCGAACTTTTCACGGTTGCTCTTGTTCGCTGTCTCGAAGTCGTACACGGGACCTTCCGTGAAGAACAGCGTCCACATCGAGCCGACGCGGTGGAACGTGATCGGGACGCCGTGCTTTTCGGCGGCGGCGCGGAGGCCTGCTTCGAACTCGGCGGTGCGCTCCTCGAGGTCGGCGTAGATCGACGAGTTCTTCAGGACGCCCAGCGTCGCGCGGCCGGCGGCAACGGCGACCGGGTTCCCCGACAGCGTCCCCGCCTGATACATCGGACCGAGGGGCGAGACGAGCTCCATCAGCTTCCGCTTTCCGCCATAGGCGCCGATCGGCATCCCGCCGCCGATGATCTTCCCAAGCGTCGTGATGTCGGGCGTGATGCCGAAGCGCTGTTGGGCGCCGCCATACGAGACGCGGAATCCGGTCATCACCTCATCGAAGATCAGCAGCGCGCCGGCCGCATCGCACGCGTCGCGTAGCCCCTGGAGGAAACCGTCGCGCGGAGGGATGCAGCCCATGTTGCCGGCGACCGGCTCGACGATCACGGCGGCTACTTCGTCGTCGAGCGCGTTCTTCACCGCTTCGACGTCGTTGTACGGAACGCTGATCGTCAGCTCCGTCACTTCCTTCGGCACGCCGGCGGAGTCGGGAAGGTTGAACGTCGCGCCGCCGCTCCCCGCCTTGACGAGAAGCGCGTCGACGTGGCCGTGGTAGCCGCCGTCGAATTTGATGATCTTCTTCCGCCCGGTCGCCGCCCGCGCGAGCCGCAGCGCGCTCATGGTCGCCTCGGTTCCGGAGTTGACGAGCCGCACCATCTCGATCGACGGCATCGCGGCGACGATCATCTCGGCGAGCTCGATCTCCCCAAGCGTCGGGGCGCCGAAAGAGAAGCCCTTCGTCGCCGCCTTCTTCACCGCTTCGACGACGTAGCGATGGCCATGGCCGAGGATCATCGGGCCCCACGAGCCGACACAGTCGATGTACTGGAGGTTGTCGACGTCGAACACGCGCGACCCCTGCGCCTGCTCGATGAACGGCGGCGTGCCGCCCACGCCGCGGAACGCACGCACCGGCGAGTTGACGCCGCCGGGGATCACTTCCTGCGCGCGTTGAAAGAGAGCATCGGACTGTTTGGCCATGACGGCGCGGATTTTAGGTCAGTACGCGTTCTCGTGACGCAGGCCGTGCAGCAGCGTCATGAAGAGAATCTTGACGTCGAGGCGGAGGGACCAGTTCTCG
>DASXIH010000272.1:0-2560 GCA_036498125.1 Thermoanaerobaculia bacterium | reverse complement strand
CACACAGAAGCACTGCGAAATGCAGCTCATCGGAGATCCAGCCCAACTGCAAACAGGATTCAACGATTCGACGACCCTCATCGCCGCGCCCGATCTCTTCGCCCTCGGCGTCGGCGCGCTAGGCCACAGTTACGACGAGTGCCGCGGTCTCTTCGGCGAGTTCCTGGCGGCGGGGGGGACCGCCGTCTACATGCCGACCGACGGCACCTCGACGCCCGACTACATGACACGGTCGGGCGAGCTCGTCGCGGAGATCCAGGCGCTCTACGCGGTCGTCTTTCGCGGTGCTCCTTCGTATCTCCTCCGCTTCGAAGCCGCGACGCCGGGCGGATCGGTGCCGCTCAGCGAGATCGTGAATGTCTGCGCGGAGCTCGCCGCGACGCCCCAGACCGGCATCGTCATGGCGGCCGAGGTCTTTGGATTGATCTGCACATTGCTGCGGAAATCGCCGATCGATCCGGCGCGGCTCGAGTTTCCGGCGGTGCGCGAGTGGCTGTCGTACCTGCCGGAGCATGAACATGCGCGGAGCAGCAGCGTCGTCGTCGGCGTTGCTTCAAAGACGACGACGCCCTTCTTCCGGCGTGTCAGCGAGAGGCACAACGGCCACTTCCACGCCGCCGTCACCGCATTCCGCTCGCTCCCGAGAGGCCAGGTCGAGATGACCGACGTTCTCGCGCAGGCGATTCAGCCGCGCAGCGTCGTCTCCGTCGTTCACCTCCTGCGCGACGACCGGCCGATCGAAGGCGGTGGCGAGAGCGAGTTCCTGCGCGGCGCCTGCTGGGTCTTCCCGATCGGGGAGGCGTCGTGACGCTTCTCGTCTCCGCCTGGACCATCGGCCTGATCCTGTCGCTGCTCGCCCTCGGCGTCTACATCAGCTATCGCGTCTTCGCCTTCCCCGACATCACGGCAGACGGATCGATCACCTTCGGCGCGGCGGTCGCCGCATCGCTGATCACGCACGGCATGCATCCCGTCACCGCGAGCGCCGTCGCGTTTCTCGCCGGATGCGTGGCCGGCATCTGCACCGGCGTGTTGCACACACGGTTCAAGATCAACCAGCTCCTCTCCGGCATCCTCGTGATGACCGCGCTCTACTCCGTGAACCTCCACGTCATGGGGCAGAGCAATCTGCCGCTGCTGGACGCGAAGACGCTCACGACGTACGCCGAGGCGGTGGGGCAGCGCATCAGCGGCCGCGATACCGCCAACGTCATCGGGTGGACGGTCAGCGCGCGCGATCTCGGCTCGCTCATCCTCGCCGCCGCGGTCGTCCTCTTCATCGCGCTGATCGCGTACCTCTTCTTCCGCACGAACCTCGGCAGCGCGATGCGCGCGTCGGGCGACAACGCGCAGATGATCCGCGCGATGGGCGTCAGCGTCGAGAACATGATCGTCCTCGGGCTCGGACTCTCGAACGGCCTCATCGCCTTCTCCGGCGCGCTGCTCGCGCAGTACCAGGGCTTCGCCGACGTGCAGATGGGCATCGGGATGGTCGTGTGGGGCCTCGCGAGCGTAATCATCGGACGCGCGCTCGTCGGCTCCGACAGCCTCGGCAACGCGCTCACCGGCACGATCCTCGGGTCGGTCCTCTTCCGGCTGATCATCGCCCTCGCGCTGCGCTGGGGCCTCAATCCGAACGACCTGAAGCTCGTGACCGCGCTCTTCGTCTTCGGCGCGCTCGTGCTGCCGCAACTCCTGCCGCGAATGAGGTGGAGGAAACATGCTGCAGCTGCGTGACGTCGAGAAGACGTTCTTCGCCGGTACGCCGAACGAGGTGCGCGCGCTGAAGGGCGTGTCGCTGACGATCGACGAAGGATCGTTCGTCACCGTCATCGGTACGAACGGCTCCGGGAAGTCGACGCTCCTGAACGCCGTGGCAGGAACGTTTCCGCTCGACCGCTGCGCGATCTCGCTCGGCGGCCACGACATCTCTCGCTGGCCGGAGCACCGGCGGGCGAAATTGATCGGCCGCGTGTTCCAGAACCCGTTCAGCGGGACGGCTCCGAACATGACGGTTGCCGAGAACCTGGCGCTTGCGGCGCGACGCGGTCTCGGCCGCGGCCTTGGCCCGCTGCTTCCGGCGCGGCTCGTCTCGGAGCTCCGCGACCGCGTCGCCACGCTGAACATGCAGCTCGAAGCGCGGATGGACAATCCGATCGGAACGCTCTCCGGCGGCCAGCGCCAGGCGCTGACGCTCCTGATGGCGACGTGGCTCCGCCCGGAACTGCTGCTCCTTGACGAGCACACCGCCGCGCTCGACCCGAAGAGCGCCGACCAGATCGTCCGCCTCACCGAACGGATCGTGTCGCAGCATCGCCTGACGACGCTCATGGTCACGCACTCGATGCAGCAGGCCGCCACCCTCGGCGACCGCATCATCATGATGAATCAGGGACGCGTCCTGGCCGACTACACCGACGCTCAGCGGCGGCGCGTCCGCGCCGAGGACCTCGTCAGACGATTCGAGGAAATCCGGCGCGACGAGCGGCTCGACGTTTCCGCCGCCGAGATGCTCCGGGCCGCTTACGTCTAGGTTGCTTCTGTGTGGCGCCGGCAATCC
>DASXIH010000271.1:0-2974 GCA_036498125.1 Thermoanaerobaculia bacterium | reverse complement strand
GGATTGCCGGCGCCACACAGAAGCATCGCATCCTCGACGTCGCCATCGCCCTCCTCGCGATCGCCGCGCTCGTCATGACCCACACCCGACACGGCGCCGACGTCCCCATCACCCTCGCACTCACCCTCGCCGCCATCCGCTTCGCGCCGAACATCCGCGGCTTCGTGAGCCGCTCCCGCTTCAACGTCGAAGAGTGGACCGCCGCGCTCTGGATCGCGATCGGCTTCGTCGGCGCGTTCGGGGAGCACGCGTTCCTCCACCCGTTCCTCTTCCGGCTGCTGCCGATCTTTCGCGCCACGCGCACACCGGCGCGATGGGTCGTCATCCTCCAGACCGGCCTCGCCGTCTGGATGGCGATCGGATTCATCGAGCTGCTCGCGCGCGTTCGCGTGCCGCGCCTCGTCGCGGCGGTCGTCATCGCCCTCACGATCGCCGACGTCCTGCCGCGCATCGACTGGGCGAGTGTCCCCGCCGAACGACCGCCCGTCTATCACTGGCTCGCGCGCACCAGGCCAAAGGTCTTCATCGAGCTGCCGGTCAGTCCCGGCGAGCCGGAAGCGCAGTACATGCTCGCCGCGACGACGCACCACGTCCGGATGATGAACGGCGTCTCCGGCTTCGACCCGCCGCTGCGCAAGGTCCTGGTCGACCTCTGCGACCACGGCAAATACGACGACGCGTTCTACGACATCCTCGCCTCGAACGGCTGCCGAGTCGTCGTCGTCCACAACGCGCTCCTCGGCGACACCGCCCCCGCGATGAACACCTGGCTCGTCCACGAAGTCCAGCGCGGCGGTCTCACGCCGATCGAGCACTTCGATGACGACGACGTGTACCAGGTGACTGGTCACTAGACACTGGTCACTGGGGTAGGCGCCCGGTCTCGTTTCCGTCATCCTGAGCTTGGCGGAGCGGCGAAGCCGCGGAGCGCAGCGAAGGATCTCCGAATGCGCGGCGCTCAGTCCGCCGTCTCTTCGACCAGCGTCCCCAGAAGCTGGCAACCCGATTCGCCGGCGATGACGGACACGTTGACCACGGCACGCATCGGCGTGCCGTCCTTGCGCTTCAGCTGGATCCGGTAATTCGTCATCGCCTGCGCGCGGTCGAGCATCTGCAGGAACGCCTCGCGATCGGCGCGATGGCCGTAGAGGTCCCACGACTCGCGATTCAGCAGGTCTTCGCGTGAGGCATAGCCGAGGGCGCCGGCGAACGCGGCGTTGCAGTCGAGAATCTGGCCGTCGCGCGTCGTGCGGAAGACGCCGGCGATGTTGCGCTCGAAGAGCATTCGGTAACGCGCCTCCGAATCGTCCTTCTCGCGGAACGCGCGGGCGACCATCAGCGCGCCGGAGGTCATGCCGCCGAGGAGCTGGAGCGTGTAGGCCGCGAGATCGTCGAACGCATTCGCCGTCGCCGCGAACGTCTCGATCACGCCGACGAAGTAGCCGTCGCGCAGCAGCGGAACCGTCATCGCCGAGGCGATCCGGATCGGACGGCTTGTTCCGGCGCTGTCGATGTGCAGATCATCGCGCCGGATGATGTCGCCGCTCCGCAACGCGTCGGCCGCGAGGCTGCCCGCGATCGGCGCGCGCTCGTCCTTCATATACGGAACGACGCCGTCGATCGCACCGATCGCCAGATCCTCGCCGTCGACCAGCGCGATCGCCGCACCGTCGCCTCCGGTCAGCTCCGCGACGCGCGTGACGACCAGATCCAGCACTTTCTGTGCATCCGAGGCGACGGCGAGCATGTCCTGCTGCAGACCGACGACGGCCGATAGCCGTGCGGCCAGATCGATGGAACTTGGCATGGATGGAAGTGAATGTGGGGCTCGCTGAGTGATAAGTCAAGAGCCGTTACCAGTGACCAGTCACCAGTTACTAGTAACCATTGGAATGATTCCGGCACCCCCGCGTTGACACCCCAGCATGCAGTTTCGATACGACATCCGCAACATCGCGATCATCGCGCACGTCGACCACGGCAAAACCACGCTCGTCGACGCCCTTTTGAAGCAGGCGGGGGCGATCCGCGCCAACCAGCAGGTCGATGAGCGCGTCATGGACTCGAACGACCTCGAGCGCGAGCGCGGCATCACCATCCTCGCGAAGAACACCTCCATCCGCTATCTCGTCGACTCCCCTGACGCCCTCGGCCACGCCGTGCACCACGAGGCGACGCATACCGCGTCCGGGCACGACCTCCCGGCGAACTTCATCCACCCCAGCGAGGTGAAGATCAACATCGTCGACACGCCGGGCCACGCCGACTTCGGCGGCGAGGTCGAGCGCGCCCTCACGATGGTCGACGGGGTGCTGCTGCTCGTCGACGCGAGCGAGGGACCGCTGCCGCAGACGCGGTTCGTGCTGCGCAAGGCGCTCGAGCTGAAGCTGCCGGTCGTGCTCGTCGTGAACAAGGTCGACCGGCCCGACGCGCGGATCGGCGAGGTGGTCGACGAGGTCTACGAGCTGTTCCTCGACCTCGATGCGGACGAGTCGCAGATCGAGTTCCCGATCGTGTACACGAACGCACGCAAGGGGCAGGCGGGGGTCGAGCCGGATGCTCTCTCTTCTGATTTGGCGCCGTTGTTCGATCTGCTGCTCGAGCGGATCCCAGCACCGACGTACGACCCGGATCATCCGCTGCAGGCGCTCGTCACGAACCTCGACGCGAGCCCGTACGTCGGTCGTCTCGCGCTGCTGCGCGTGCGGCACGGCACGCTGCGGAAGGGTGCGCAGATCGCGTGGTGTCGCGCGGACGGCTCGATCGAGAACGCGCGCGTCACAGAGCTCTATGTAACGGAGGCGCTCGATCGTGTACCGGCCGACGAGGCAGGCCCGGGTGAGATCGTGGCGCTGGCGGGGCTGCCGGAGGTGACGATCGGCGAGACGATCGCCGACCCGGCCGATCCGCGCCCCCTGCCGGTCAGCACGGTCGACGAGCCGTCGCTCTCGGTGACCGTCGGCATCAACACGAG
>DASXIH010000270.1:0-25528 GCA_036498125.1 Thermoanaerobaculia bacterium | reverse complement strand
CATCGAGTGTCCTTCGCCCCGCGGAGCGGGGAGAAGGTGGCCGAAGGCCGGATGAGGGGCTTTGGCCTACCGCCCCGCGGGCATTTGCGGGACCCAGGAGGCATCGGCCATCTGGCCGGTCGTCAGGTTCTCGCCGTCGATCGTGAAGCCGATGAAGGCGATGGCCATCTCGTCGGTGGTCGACTCGCCCCAGGACACCGGTTTCGGAGGGACGTTCGGGTTGCGCAGGTTGTTCTCGGAGTTGTCGAACGTCGCGGTCATCTTGAAGGTCGTGAACGGATAGACCGGCACGGGGGTGACGAAGCGGTAGATGCCCTGCCAGTTGAAGTCCCAGTCGTCGATGTTGATGAGGCACGACTGCTGGCTGCCGAACGAGCTCGTGACGTTCATCTTCCTGCCGAGGAGGTGCATGTGCGGCGCGATGAGCCAGAGGTGCGCGGCGACCGGCGTGGTGAATGACGCCGTCACCTGATACGCCGGATCGTTCGGCGGAATCGTGAACGTGTCGTTGATCAGCGGGAGGATGCGGAGGATCTGCTTCGGCTTCTGCTTCGCGAAGTAGATCCCGATCGACGTCTGGTCGGCCTTCGGCGCGCCGTCGTGCGGGTGATAGTGCACCTGCAACACGACACGCGAGCTCGCCGGGAGGAGGAACGCAACATCCGGCGGGAGATTCAGCGCGCGCATCCCCGGCGCCCAGCCGCCGAGCGACGCGGAGTTCGGGTTCGTGATCGTGAAGCCGGGGCCGCCGAACGACGTGTAGCCGGGGCCGGGGTCGTTCGCGTCGAGCGTCGCCGAGTCGCCGGTGGTGTCGATGTAGGCGATCACGTGATGGACGCTGGCGCGGTCGCCCGGATGGATGTCGATCGCGGAGACGTAGGTGTCCGCGGGCAGGTTCGTCGGCAGCGTGAAGCAGCGGTACATGTCGCCGGTGGCCGGCGGCGTGTACGGATCGGGATTCGTGAGGACGAGGTCGGGCTGCCCGAGGGTCCAGCCGCTGGAGAAGTCGATCGGCGCCGGGAGGTCCTTCGGATCGCCTTCCGGCGCGCCGTTGGTCACCCATTTCACGAGGGTGTCGATGTCGTTCTGCGGCAGCGGCCCCCGCGCTTCGGCGAAGTCTTCGCAACCCTGCACCGGCTTCCACGGCGGCATCTGGTGCGTCTGCACCATGTAGCGGATGTTGAACGCCTCCTGCTTCGCGCTCGCGTAGTCCATCAGCGAGAACGGCGCGATGTCGCCCGGGTGGTGGCACGTCTGGCAATGCTGCTGGAAGATCCGGACGACTTCGTTGCTGAACGTCGGCCCCGATGGAATGACCGGATGCACGACCGCCCGTTGCCGCGCGCCGATGAACGTCAGCGCCACGGCTGCGATGAAGGAAACGGCGACGAGGCGTTTCAGCATGGCTTCAGTGTAGGTCCGTCACTTCGCCCGGTTCAACGTCCCCGAGACCATTTTCCCGTCGACCATGGTCATCAAGGCGCCGGTCTCGGGCAGCGCCGAGGACGGAACGTGGAAGATGTCCTGCGACAGCACGGCGAGGTCGGCGACCTTGCCGGGAGCGAGGGTTCCTTTGTCCTTCTCCGCCATCTCCGCGTACGCGCCGCCGGCGGTGAACGCGTCGACCGCCTGCGCCACGGTGATCGACTCGGCGCCGTTGTTCACGGCGTTCATGATCGTCACGAACGGATTCAGCGAGCCGCCTTCCGATCCGAACGCCAGCGGCACCTTGTTCGCCAGGATCGTCTTCAACGCGAAGACGGCCTGCTGCTGCGGGTAGAACGGTCGCATGTCGAAACGCGCCGGAGTCGCAACGACGACCACGCCCGCTTTCGCGGCGCGCGCGAGGAGATCGCCGGAGAGTCCGTCGGCGCGATCGAGGCGCACGCGCGTCGTCGCAGGAACCGCCGCGGCGTCGACCGCGTCGAGCACGATGCGGATGGCGCGGTCGCCCGCGACGTCGAACAGCGGCTGCTGCACCGCCTGCTTCGTCGCGGTCAGCAGCGCCGTGATCTGGTCGGAGGTGAAGTTGACGCGCCCGTTCTCGTCCTTCGTGTTGGGATAGATGCCGCTGACCGCCGCCGTGTGGTCGAGCGGCGTGCCATCGATGACGTACACCGTCGGATGGCTCGCGCTCGACGGCGCGCCGGGGATGACGAGCTCCATCTCGCGGAGCCGCCCCTTGTATTCGGCGCGCATCGCGGCGCGGTGAAAATGGGAGTACGGCAGCAGCGACACGTTCTGCAGCGTCGTGACGCCGTGGATGATCGCCGCCGCCGCCGCGTCGTGGATCGTGGTCTGGATCAAGTCATCCTCGGCGAGATCGGCGAGCCGCTGCTTCATCATGAAGTGCGCGTACTCGTACGCCTTGCCGTCGGGTTTCCCCTGCGCGTCGCGGCCGAACCAGCCGCCCGGCGGATCGCTCATGCTGCCGACGTGCATGCTCGACAGCGCGCTGTCGCTCCAGACGCCCGCGTGCCCGCTGTTCGTCTCGAGCATCACGCGCCGGTGTTGCGTGATCGTGTCGAGCCACGCGGAGTTCATCCGCGGATCGCGCAGGACGTTCGGACCGATGACGCCGCCGACCCACATGTCGCCCGCCGACTCGCTGGTGATCCACTCCAGCGCCGCTTTCACCTCGTCGAAGCTCGCCGCCTCGGTGGTCTGGAGCTTCTGCCGCTCCGGCGTGATCGCCAGCTGCACGTGCGCATCGTTGAAACCCGGAATGACGACCGCGCCGTTCAGGTCGAACCGGTCGGTGCTGTGGGTCGCGAGCGCGTCGATCTCCGCGTCCGTGCCGACCGCCATGATCCGCTTCCCCCCGATCGCAATCGCCTGTGCGAAATGCGCCGGATCGCCGGTGTAGACCTTCCCGTGCAGCAGGATCGTATCGGGCGTCTCGGCGTAGAGGGGAAAGGAGAGGAGGGAGAGAACGAGGATTCCGAAGACGCGGGCGCGCATGGGTATTGGACGGACGAGGAGTCTACTCGGTCTTGAGGGCGCTCGCGAGGTGGATCCGAGAGGCGAGCCGGGCCGGAACGAGGCCGGCGAGGACCGACGCCGCGAAGGTGATCGCGAGCGACGCCGCGATCAGCGCCGTGGGGGTGTGGAACGCGATCGTCCAGCCGAACGACTGCTTGTTGATGACGTTGATGAGGATCCACGAGAGGGCGTAGCCCATGACGACGCCGGTGACCGTCGCGGCAATGCCGAGGAGCGCTGACTCGAGGAGCAGCATCGTGCGCAACTCGCGGAGCGACATGCCGGCGACGCGGAGGAGCGCCAGCTCGCGGGTGCGTTCCAGGATCAGCGCGGAGAGCGTGTTGATGATGCCGAGGACCGCGACGACGATCGCGACGCCGAGGAGCGCGTACGTGATGAGGAAGGTCTGGTCGAAGATCCTCATCACCTCGGCACGGATCGACGCATTCGTCACCGTGAACGCGCCGTACTTCGGCCCGAAGAGCGCCTCGAGCCGGCGCCGCGCGACCTCGCGATCGAAGCCCGGCTTCAGATAGATGACGACCGTGTTGATCTTGTCGTCGTCGTACGCCGCGATGTAGTCGGGGCGGTTCATGAAGACGACGCCGCGGTCGTTCGAGTAGTCGCGGTAGATGCCGCAGACGGTGTAGGTGCGCGGACCGTGCGCGGTCGGCAGCGTGAGCGCGTCGCCCACACTCTTGCCGAACTTCAGCGAGAAGCTCTCCGAGACGAAGACGCCGTGGATGCGGATCATCTTCTCGAGCGCCGGTTTCGGCCGGCGCGGCGTGACCATCGGAATGTTGCCGAAGTCCGCCGCGACGCGCGTGTCGCCGGTGCCGATCGTGACGTACGCGTCGCGGTAGATGATGTCGCGGCCGTGCACAGGATCGGCCGCGGCGACGAAGTCGACCTTGCGCAGGTCGTCGAGGATGCGCGGCGGAAAGAGCGCGACGTCGGCGTTCGTCAGTCCCTTCGCGGGACGCAGCCAGAGGTCGGAGCGGACGGTCTGGTCGATCCAGGTGTTCACCGTGACGCGGAAGCTTCCGACCATCAGCGCGACGGCGACCATCATGCCGGTCGCCAGCGCCAGCGCGGCGGTCGCGATGGCGGTGCGGCGGAGCGAGGCGTGCAGTGATCGCGCCGCGAGCTGGCCGACGATGCCGAATGCCGCTCGGAACGGTCTTGCCGCGGCTGCCGCGATTCCGCGGACGATCATCGGCGCGAGGAGTGAGAAGCCGGCGACGACGAAGAGGACGGCCGCGTAGCCCCCGATCGCGATGCCTTTGACCGGTGGGATCCTCGCCGCAAGTGCGGCAAGAGCGAAGCTCAGTGTGGGGCCGGCAATCTTGCCGGCCGATTTCGCCGGCAGGATTGCCGGCGCCACACCACGACGGATCATCGAGGCGGGCCGGATCCGCGCTGCCTCGATCGACGGCGCAATCGCCGACAGCACCGACAACACGACGCCGACGGAAACTCCGAGCACGATCACGTCCGGCGTCAGCGTGATCGACTCCGGCCGCGAGGTCACATACAGCGCGTTCACTGTCCGCCCGATCAGCGACAGAATCCCCTCGGCGAGCACGTCGCCGAGGGCGATGCCGAGAACCGATCCGATCGCGCCGAAGAGCAGGCCCTCGTACAGGAACGCCAGGAAGATCTGCCGCGGCGCGGCGCCGAGCGTCTTGAGGATTCCGACGTCGCGACGCCGCCGCAGAATCGAGATCAGCACCGTGTTGTAGACGAGGAACATCCCCACCAGCAGGGCCACGCCCGCGAGCGCGAAGAGGTTTACGCGGAACGCGCGCAGCATGTTCTCGACCCGCTCGTTCCGCCGCGACGGACGCTCGACGCGCGTCGACGGCGGGAGCACGCGCGCGATCTGTTTCGCGATTGCATCGTCGGGAACGAGCAGGTCGACCCGCGACAGCCGGCCGAGCATCCCGAACGCCTTCTGCGCCGTCGCGACGTCGCAGACGACGATCGCACCGTTGAACGCCGTCGCAGGCCCGCGCGCCTCGAGGATCCCGCGAACGGTCATCAACCGTTTGATGCCGAGGATGCCGAGCGTGAGCGGAGAACCGAGCGCCAGGTGGTGCTCCCGCGCGAACGGCGCCGGCACGATGACGGCGTCGGGCTGGAAGAACGACTGCAGCGCGGCGCCCTCGATGCGCGCGTAGCGGTAGTCGCGGAAGTGGAGGTCGCTGAGGAGGTCGACCGCGAGCATCCGGATCGGCTGCTGCGTCGCCTCGTCGACGCCTTCCACGTCGATCACCGGCGCGAAGCGGACGCCGGCATCCCAGAACGGTTGCAGCTTCAGCAGCAACTGTTCATTGAGTGCGCCCGCCTCCGGCACGATCTGATAGTTCGCGCGCCCTGCAACCGCATCGACCGACTCGCGAAACGCCCGGAGCGCGCTCTGATTCGCGAGTTGGATCGCCACGATCACCGCGACGCCGACCGCGATTCCGAGGACCGTGAGCGCCGTCCGCGTCTTCTCGCGGATGATCGGACGGAGGACCAGCGCGCGCGGGATCATGCGCGCAGCACGCGTCCATCCGCCACGTCGATGATCGAATCGCCGAACGACGCGGCGCGCTCGGAGTGCGTCGCCATCACGATCGTCGGACGCGACGCCTCGTGAATCCCGCGGAGCAGCTCCAGCACGCGCTCGCCGTTGCGCGAGTCGAGGTTGCCGGTCGGCTCGTCGGCGAGGATCAGTGCGGGACGGTGCACGATCGCGCGGCCGATCGCGACGCGCTGCATCTCGCCGCCGGAGAGCTCGTTCGGCGAGTGCGTCGCGCGGTTGGCGAGGCCGACCTGCTCGAGCACCTCGTTCACGCGAGCGCGCACTTCGTCGCGGGGCCGCTTCGCGAGCGACAGCGAAAACGCGACGTTCTCGAAGACGGTCAGCGTCGGAAGGAGGTTGAAGAACTGGAAGACGAAGCCGAGCCTCACCCGCCGCAGGTTCGTCAGCTGCGCCTCGGACATCGCCGACGTTTCATCGTCACCGAGGAACACGCGGCCGGACGTCGGCCGGTCGACTGCCCCGATCAGATTCAGGAGCGTCGACTTCCCGCTACCCGACGCGCCGCGCAGAACCATGAACTCGCCGGACGGAATCTCGAGCGAAACGTCGTCGAGCACCTCGACGGCCGCGGATTCATCCGTCGGGGAGTAAGTGTGTGTGACGTGCTCGAGCCGGACCCGCATCGCTGCCGATTCTAGTGGCTACACGTTGGGCGTATTTCTGCATATGCTTCCCAGGCAGCGAAGCAAGGAGGTTTCTCCATGGCGGAAGAAACAACATCATCAGCAGCCGGCGACGGCCCTGACAACAGCACGGATGAGACCGCGGGCCGTTTCGGCCGCGCGAAGGACTACGTGAACGAGCAGTACGGCCGCGCTACGGGCGCGGTGCGCGACGGCTACAACACCGTGCGCGAGAAGGTCGAGGACGTCGACTTCGGCGCGATCACCGACCAAGTCCGCAGCTACGTCCGCTCGAACCCCGGTAAAGCGCTTCTGATCTCGGTCGGCATCGGATTCGTGGTCGGCCTGATGCTGCGCCGCGACGAGGATGAGGACTAACCATGGCGACTCGCAATCAGGGCGACGATTTCGAGCGGGCCGCGGCGGGAATGGACTATGAGGACCCGATCCGCGAGCGCGCGGCGTCGATCGGCGCGGCCATCGCGGAGAACGGCCCCGAGGTGATCTTCGAAGAGATCGAGAACCTTCTTCCCGAGCAGTGGCGCGAGCAGATCAAGACCTTCCCGCTCGCCGCCGTCGTCCTCGGCTTCGGCGTCGGCATCTTCCTCGGCATGAAGAAAGCCGATGCGATCATCTCCGCCGGAACGGCGATGGTGACGTCCGCCGCGATGTCGAATGTGAACGACATCCTCGGGCGAGGGGACGAATAGCGCTTTACAATGAAGGCGCGATGCCGCCGATGCTGCCGCTCCCGGACAACACTCGGAACTACCTCGAGTCGCTCGCGAGCGAAGTGCACCGCGCGTACTTCTGGAAAGTGCCGCCGCTGCCGGTGCGGTGGGGGCAGCAGATCTCACGCAAGCGGCGGCGGTCGATCCGTCTCGGGTCGTACAACCACGTCACGACCGAGATCCGCATTCACCCGCTGCTCCGGGCGGCGAACGTGCCGGCGTACGTGATCGAGTCGGTCATTCACCACGAATACCTGCACCACATCCTCGGCCCGCATCACAACCGGCGGTTCCACGCGAACGAGCGGAAGTTCCACTATTACCGCGAGTCGCAGGAGTGGATCCGCAGGCACCTCTTCCTGCTCCTCGGGCGCAAGCGGAGCGAACTGGGCCCCCGGCGCGCGACCCCGCCCCCACCGGTCGAGAGCGTGCGAGAGCAGCTCGCGCTCTTCTGACCAGACCACGTTGTTGAGGTCCGGGAGCGCGTTTTTGAGGTCTGAGACCTCATTCATGAGGTCGGAGAGCTCGTTCGTGAGGTCGAAGACCTCCTTCATGAGACATGAGACCTCATTCATGAAGTTTGAAACCTCGTTGTTGAGGTCCGAGACCACCTTCGTGAGCGTCGCGACCTCGTTCATGAGGTCGGCTGACGCCCGTGGATGTCACGCGACGTCACTCACGAGCTTCGGCTACATCGACATCGGGAACGTCAGCTCATAAATCGTCCCGCCGTGCGCGACATCCAGGATGAACGCGCTGTGCTCGACCGTCTTCGCCACCTCGTCGTTCAGCTGCTTGACGGACGTGACCTCCACCCCGCCGACGCCCATGATCACGTCGCCCGGCGTGATGCCGATGCGGTTTGCACGCGAGCCGCGCGTGACTTCGCTGACGACCAGATGACCGCCGCTCGCCTGCACGTGTAGTCCGGCGACGTCCGCGAGGACGCGGAGGCCGAGGTTCGTCGGAACGTCGCCCGCACGCACGCTGGCGTGGGTCGTCGAACTCCCGCGGCTGACCGTCAGCGGCACCGCCTGACCCGGCGCCGCTGTCGCGGTGTAGGTCGAGAAGGCCTCGCGCGAGTCAACGGGGCGATCGCCGACGGCAGTGATCACGTCGCCCGCCTTCAATCCGGCGGCTTCAGCGGGCGATCCAGCGAAGACGCGCGCGACGAGCGCCCCCTTCCCCGACTTCAGGCCGAGGCGCTTCGCCTCCTCGGGAGTCACGGTCGCGGTGACCGCGCCGATCCACGCCGAGTGCACCTGGCCGAAGCGGAGGATGTCCTGGACCACTTTTCTCGCGCGGTCGACCGGGATCGCGAATCCGATCCCCTGCGCCTGCGCGAAGATCGCCGTGTTGATCCCGATGACCTTCCCCTCGATGTTCAACAGCGGGCCGCCGGAGTTGCCGGGATTGATCGACGCGTCGGTCTGAATGAAGTCGGTGAACGTCCTCCCCTCCTCCTTCGACGGCACCGAACGTCCGAGGGCGGAGACGACGCCGGTCGTGACCGTGCCCGAGAGACCGAATGGATTGCCGACCGCGATCACGCTCTCGCCGATCATCAGGTCGGACGACGTGCCGACCGGCGCGGCGGGAAGGCCTCGCGCGTCGACGCGCAGCACCGCGACATCGCTGTCGGGATCGACGCCGACGAGCTTCGCGGTGTGCTGCGAGCCGTCCTGGAAGTTCACCGTGATCTTAGACGCCCCTTCGACGACGTGGTTGTTCGTGACGATGATCCCGTCGCCCGACCAGACGAAGCCGGAGCCGAGCGACTGCGCAGTGTAGGCGCGCTCGCCGCCGCCGAAGAAGCCGAACGGATCGAAGAACGGGTCCGCCTGACGTTGCCGGATCACCGACTCGCTCTGGATGTTCACGACCGACGGCAGCACGTTGTGCGCGACGACGACCACCGGCGTGCGGCGCACGGCGCTCACGCTCGCCGGGATGTTCGTCTGAGCGCTCTTCCGCGAAACGGTCTGTGATTCCGCCGCGGGACGGCAGGCGATGCTGAGCACGAAGAGCATGAGGACCAAACGAAACTGATTCATGGCGGTTACGATAACCGCTACCCGATGGCCGATCGATTCCTGCTCCGGTTTGGCGTGGCCCTCGGCGCCACCGCCACGGCGATCGGCCTGCTGATCCGTATCCGGGTTCTCCTTGGCGCTCCGCTGCCGCCGCCCGACCCCGCCCACTGGCTCTTCCTCGGCCTGCGCGACGACGTTCTCGCGTTCGCGGCCGTCGCGCTCGTCACGACGCTCCTCTTCTGGCGGCTGCAGCGCACCGGCGCGGTGGTGCTGACGGTCGAGTTGCTCGCGCTGATCGTGATCCAGTTCGCGCTGTCGGAGGCGTTGCTGTTCTTCGGCCACACGGTGCGCAGCGAAGATCTGCAGACCGGTTTTCATCCGATGATCTTGACCGGCTCCGCCGCGGGGGGCGTGCTGATCACGTTCCTCATCATCCTCGGGGTATATGCGGCCGGCGTCGCATTCGCCGCGCGGCGGCGTTCGACGCCGCATCTTGCCTGGCTCTTCGCGATCACCATCATCCTCGCCGTCACCGCGGTCTTCTTCCCCGCCCCCGAGACCGCGCGCAACGCCCTCTTCGCGATCCCGGAGCTCATGGGCGGTCCTGCCTCCGTCCTCGCGAGCGAGGTCATCATCCCGAAGCCCGACATCGACGTGAGGTTGGTCCGCGAGCTGGCCGGCAAGGTCGACGGCTCGCTCTGGTTCAGCGACGACTATCCGCTGGCACGCCGCGCGACACCGCGGTCGGCGCAGGCGATCTCGCTTCCGAAAGGGGTGAAGCCGAACATCGTCTTCATCGTGATGGAGAGCATGCGCGCCGAGGAGGTCGGCGTGTACGGCAACGACCCGCCGGGGATCACGCCGAATCTCGACGCGCTCGCCCGGGACGGGATCCGTATCGACGACGCCTACTGCACCGGGACGTTCACGCCGGAAGGCGAGCTGGCCGTGCTGTATGGCGCGCTGCCCAGCCAGTTCGAGATGATCATCCGCGTTCATCCCGACGCGAAGCTCTCGGGATTTCCCGACGTTCTGAAGGATGAGGGCTGGCGGTCGCTCCTCTGGATTACCAGCAGCGATCAGACGATCCACCTCGGCGGACGCTTCTACCGCGGTCACGGAATTCCGGTCATCGACGGGCGCGACTTCCCGCCAGGCGAACCGAGCACGAACTGGGGCTTTTCCGACCGCGCGCTCATGCGCTATGCGTTGCAGGCCATCGGCCGCATGCCGCAGCCGTTCGCCGCGCTCGTGCTGACGATCTCGAACCACCACCCGTTCCAACTTCCGAGCGATGCGAAGTCGCCGCTCCCGGGCGGCGCCGGCGCGTCAGAGCAGCTCACCGGCAGACACACGCAGGCCATGCTGCAGACGATGCACTACGCCGACGAAGCGGTCGGCGACTTCTTCGCGAAGGCACGCACGCAGCCGTGGTTCGCGAATACGGTATTCGTGATCTGCGGCGA
Source organism: Thermoanaerobaculia bacterium (assembly GCA_036498125.1). GTDB lineage: Bacteria > Acidobacteriota > Thermoanaerobaculia > Gp7-AA8 > Gp7-AA8 > DASXHZ01. The sequence goes on along the minus strand of DASXIH010000270.1, from coordinate 15,103 downwards.
TCACGGCGTCACCGTCACGCCGGCGCATCGGAAGATGACGGACCACGTTTTCAACGAGCTGCACCATCGCGTGGCGATGATTCTCTACTCGCCGCTCCTGCCGCATGGCCTCGTCATCCCCGGGCCCGCGTCGCAGGTCGACATCCTGCCGACGCTCCTCGGCGCCGCCGGCATCACGCATCCGTGGGCCGGCGTCGGGCGCGATCTGCTCGATCCCGCGCAACGCGATCCGCTACGCCCGGTCATCGCGTACGACCGCGCGGCCAGGACGGTAACGATCGCCCGCGGCACGTTCGTCTATCACGGCACGCTGCCGAAGAGCGGGGTGTCACTCACCAACGAGTGGCTCGTCGACAACGCGCGTGATCCGCAAGGGGAGCGCAACCTGATCGCGAGCGAACCGGCCGTCGCCCAAGCCTGCCGCCGCGCCGCGTCGATCTGGGTCCGAACGTATGGCTGGCTCGCCGCGCACGACCACGCCGGCCTGCCGCCGAAGCGAAAGTAATCGATGGCCGATCGATTTCTGCTGCGGTTCGGTGTGGCCCTCGGTGCAGCCGCCATGGCGGTGGGCCTCCTGATCCGCATCCGGGTAATCCTCGGCGCGCCGCTGCCGCCGTCCCATCCCGCCCTCTGGCTCTTCCTCGCGTTGCGCGACGACGTCCTCGCGTTCGCGGCCGTCGTGCTCATCACGATGCTCCTCTTCGGGAAGATGCCGCGCACCGGCGCGGTGGTGCTCACGATCGAGATCCTCGTGCTGGTCGTGATCCAGTTCGCGCTGTCGGAGGCGGTGCTGTTCTTCGGGCACGCCGTGCGCCGCGAAGACCTGCAAGCCGGATTTCATCCGTTGATCTTCACCGGCTCCGCGGCCGGCGGCGTGCTGATCACATTCCTCATCGTCCTCGGCGTGTATGCAGCCGGCGTCCTGGTCGCCGTACGGTGGCGTCCCACTCCTCGTCTCTCGTGGCTCGTCGCGACGCCCATCGTTCTCGCCATCACCGCAATCGTCTTCCCCGCGCCGGAGACCGCGCGCAACGCACTCTTCACCATTCCCGAGCTACTGCGCGGTCCAACCTCCGCCCTCGGTCAGGAGGCATTCATCCCGAAGCCGGACATCGACGTGAAGTCGATCCGCGAACTGGCCGGCAAGGTCGACGGCTCGCTGTGGCTCAGCGGCGACTATCCGCTCGCCCGGCGGGCGGCGCCGCGGTCGGCGCAGGCGATCTCGCTGCCGAAAGGATTGAAGCCGAACTTCGTCTTCATCGTCATGGAGAGCATGCGCGCCGAGGAGATGGGCGTGTATGGCAACGACCCGCCGGGCGTGACGCCGAATCTCGACGCGCTCGCTCGCGACGGGATCCGGATCGACGACGCATACAGCGCCGGCTCGGTGACGCCGGACGGCGAGGCCGGGGTGTTCTATGGCGCGCTGGCGAGCCCGTTCGAGGTGATCATGACCGCCCATCCCGACGCGCGGCTCGCCGGCTTTCCCGAGATTCTGAAGGACGAAGGCTGGCGATCGCTCCTCTGGATTCACGGCAGCGACCAGACGCTCTACCTGGGCGGCCGCTTCTACCGCCGCCACGGCGTTCCGGTCATCGACGGGCGCGACTTCCCGCCCGGCGAACCGGCCACGAACTGGGGCTTTTCCGACCGCGCGCTCATGCGCCACGCCCTCGTCGCCGTCGACCGCATGCCGCAGCCGTTCGGCGCGCTCGTGCTGACGATCTCGAATCACCATCCGTTTCAACTCCCGAGCGATGCGAAGTCGCCGCTGCCGGGCGGCGCGGGGGAGGCGGCGCAACTCGTCGGCAGACACACGCCGGCCATGCTGCAGACGATGCACTACGCCGACGAAGCGGTCGGCGACTTCTTCGCGAAAGCGCGTACGCGGCCGTGGTTCAAGAACACCGTGTTCGTGATCTGCGGCGATCACGGCACCATCATCCCTCCGGCGCAACGGAAGATGACGCGCCACGTCTTCTTCGAGCTTCACCATCGCGTGGCGATGTTGCTCTACTCGCCGCTGCTGCCGCATGGCATCGTCATCCCCGGGCCGGCGTCGCAGGTCGACATCCTGCCGACGCTCCTCGGCGCGAGCGGCATGACCCATCCGTGGGCCGGCGTTGGCCGCGATCTGCTCGATCCCGCGCCACGCGATCCGCTACGTCCGGTCGTCGCGTTCGATCACGCGGCGAACACGGTGACCGTCGCACGCGGCACGTTCGTCTACCACGCCACGGCCTCACTCACCGATGAGCTGCTCGTCGACAACGCGCGCGATCCGCAAGGGGAACACAACCTGATCGCGAGCGAGCCGGCCGTCGCCCAAGCCTGCCGCCGCGCCGCGTCGATCTATCTGCGAACGTACGGGTGGCTCATCGCCCACGACAGAGCGGGGCTGCCGCCTACTGCGGCACCGGGGCGCACAGGATAAACTCTCGGCACACGTGCATCTGAAGCTGATCTACAACCCCGCCGCAGGACGAGGGCGCGCGCGGCGCCACATCGGAGAGGCCGAGCGTTGGTTCCTCGATCGCGGCGCGACGGTGGAGATCCAGGAGAGCGCGTCGCCCGATGACATGTCGCGCATCGCCGCCGAAAGCTCACGCGCCGGGTTCGATCGCGTAGTCGTCTGCGGCGGCGACGGCTCGCTCAATCTCGCGGTGCGCGACTTCGATCTCGATAGCGGGACGCTCGGGCTGCTGCCGCTCGGCTCCGGCGACGACTTCGCGCACGTCCTCGGCATCTCGAGCAAGCTGGCGGCGGCGTGCGATGTGGTGCTCAACGGAGTGCCGCGTTTCGTCGACGTCGCCACCGCGAACGACCGCCGCTACCTCGGCGTCGCGGGGCTCGGCTTCGACTCCGAGGTCGCCGAGTACGCCGGCCATGTGAAGTTCCTGCGCGGCTCGCTCATCTATCTCTACTCGATCATGCGCGTGCTTCCGCGTTTCACGCCGCATCGCGTCCGCATCAACGGCCGCGCCGAGGAGATCATGTTCGCCGCGGTCGGCAATTCACGGCAGTACGGCGGCGGGATCCGCATCACGCCCGACGCGAAGATCGACGACGGAGCGTTGGACTTGTGCGTCGTCCACCGCACCACCCGCGCGCAGCTGTTGAAGACTCTGCCGAAAGCGTACACCGGCGCACACGTGAAGAGCCCTTTCGTCGCGACCGAGCGCGGAAGCGAGTTCGTCATCGAAGGCGACCGAGAGATGGTCGTTTACGCCGATGGCGAGCGCGTCACCACCACGCCCGTCAAATTCGCGCTCGCCGATAAAAAGCTCCACATCATCGCACCGCACTAATCGACGAGCACCAGCCCCTTTTCACCATTCTTCGGCGCGGGGGTGGCTGTGGCGGGGCCAACGTCGATCTGGCGTTGGAGCATCAGGTCCGTGTCGGTCTTGCCGTCGGTGGATCCGATGACGAGGTACCGGTCCGGGCGGGCGACGTAGGTGTAGGCGTTGCCCCAAGGGTCAGTCAGAAGTTTCGGCGAGACGTAATACGGCGCGAGGTCCTGGAGCCGCTCCGGCAGCCGGCCGTTCGTGACGTTGAACTTCTCGATCGCCTGCGCGATCGTCTCGAGCCGCTGCAACGAGATCGCCTTGCGCGTCTCGCCGACCGCCGACAACGACCGGCCGAACGGCGCGAAGTGATTCGCCGGATTCCGCATCGACGTGATCACCGAGAGCACTGCGAGGATCGCGAGCACCGCGACGAGCGGCAGCGGCACCGGGGTCTCCGCGACCTCGCTTTCGTCGAGCGGCGTCGTCTCGGTGACCGCCTGCGCCTTCGAAACGCGCAGCTCCTCGATGAGGTCGCGCGTCAGCAACTCGTAGAGCGACTTGTTCGTGTCGAACTCGGCGAGCCGTGAGATCTCGACGATGTCGGCGACCGAATGCGTTCCGTCGACGAGGTCGTAGATCAGCTTCTCCTCTTCCGAGATGCGGATCTTGTCGCTCGCCGCCGCCTTCTTCCGCCGCGCGGCCGCGGGCGTCTGGTCGAACTCGACTTCGTCCGCGTCCTCGGCGCCGACCACCACGATCTCCTGCGCGATGTGCTTCTTGCGGAAGACCATGTCGTAGGAGCGGATGCGCTTTTCGATGATCGGCCACTCGTCGATCATCCGGGCGCCTTCCATCAGGATCGACTCGGCGGTGATCGGCACGACGTTGTCGCGGTCGTACTCGATCGTCGTCTCCTGCGAGAAGTGGTAGTCTCCGTCCTTCCAGCGGAAGAGGCGGTAGACGATCTGGAGGATCTGGAGCTGGATGGCCTGCTTGAGGGCGTCGGCGGAGATGATCCCGTAGTGCGTCAGGACGTAGCCGAGGCGCTGGAGCGTTTCCTTCTGGATGTCGAGCGCGCGATTGAGCTGGTCCTGCGTCAGCAGACCGCTCTTCATCAACACGCTGCCGAGGCGCGTTTCGAGGCGACGGTTGAGCGAGTCGGCCGCGACCACCTTGCCGTCGAGGAACGTCACGGTGACCGTGTCGTCCTTCCCGCGCAGCGTCAGCACGCCGGTCTTACGCTGGAGGCCGATCAGCTGGAAGATGTCGGCAAGAGAAAAGTCGCGTAACGTTCCTTCGAGTGCCATCGCGTCATCCGATCATCACGCGCCGCCGGTAGACCGGAAGCGAGAGAAAGAACCACGTCACTGCCGCGAGAATGATCATGAGAATCCGGACGAACAGGTGCGTCGTGTCGGCGACGGGTCCGAGCGCCGGCGCCAGCCGTCCGGTGAGTACAGCGACCGAGAGGAACAGCAGGAAGAGCAGCATCCCGATCACGCCCGCGATCGTACGCCCTTCGAGCACCTGCGCCGATCCGGGGAGGAAGGTCGCGAAGAGCTTGTTGCGCCGCGTCATCGCGTCCTGGTGATCGGAGACCTCTTCGAGCTTGGCGCGTTTGGTGTCGAGCGAGACGCCGTCGCGCTTCAGGTAGATGTGGATGCACTGCGTGCAGTACGTCGCGCTCTCGCGCGCCGATTTGCAGAGCCGGCAGAACGTCCGGCCGCACTTGATGCAGGCGTTCGCGTAGCCGTTCCGGCGGCGCCGCCACCAGATGATGAACTCGAGGAGCAGCGCGGCGAGAGCGCCGAGCGTAATCGGGTTCAGCGCGCTGTTCTGCAGGTCGAAGTAGGCGTAGGTGCCGAAGAGCGTCTTGGCGACGCCTTTCTCCGCCAGGCCGTCCGCCACCGCCCAGGCGTCTTCCAGCGGCGGCGTATAGACGACGATCTTCTGTGTCGGCGGCGTCTGCGTCAGGCGCTCGATGTGGCGCGTGTCGAGCCGCTTTGCCTGCTCGAGCTTCTGTCCCTGCACGTCGAACTTGTACATCTCGCCGTTCGCGACGGAGTCGTCGTAGAAGGCGATGGCGAGCTTCGGATCGAGCTGCTCCGCGCGCTCGTAGAACGTGATCGCGGCGCCGAAGTCGCCGTTGAGGAAGTTGCGGTTGCCGAGGTTCACGTTCGCGCCGGCCGAGTCGCGGATCTGCTGCGCGTGCTTGTAGTAGACCTCCGCCTGCTGGTCGTTTCCTTCCTGCAGCTCTAGGTTGCCGAGGAGGATCTGCATGACGTCGTTGTCGGGAACGAGCGCCGCGAGCTCCTGCATCCGCCGCAGCGCCTCGGGGTGATACGCCGCTTCCGCGGAGCTGATGTCGGCCGAGACGATCGGATTGTCGACTCCCGCCGCCCAAGTCGCCGCGCGGTCGAGCGCGATCGGCAGCGCCGCAACGACGAGCGTGAAGACGACAATCAGCACGCGCTCCGTCTTGCTCGCGTAGCCGAAGAAGATGATGAACCAGTAGAGCGCCAGCCAGACGGGGCTCAGCCAGAGAAAGAGCGGGAGGAAGAGCAGCGCGAACGCCAGCACGCTCACCGATCCGCCGTGGAAACGCGTGGCGAGGAGCTCGCGGAAGTCGTGACCCATGGAGCGCGCGTAGCGGATGAAGAGCGCGATCGCGAAGATCGCGGCGGTCAGCGCCAACGCGAGAGTCGTCGCGACGAGCAGATCGACCTGACTGAGAAGACGCGTCCGGTAGTTCTTGAACACGCGGACGAATCCCGTGATCGAGAGCTGCAACACCTTCGGCCAGTTGCCGAGCGCCCGTGCGCGCTCCGCGGCGCTGAATGCCACCGCGGGCGATCTCGGATCGAGCTGGTCGGCCGTCTTCGCCGCCCAGTCGGCAAGGTCCTTCTTTCCGAGCCGGTCCGCTTCGCGCGCCATCGCCGCCGCGGACGATGCGTAGGTCGGGAACGACGAAATGCCGAGCGCCTTGCCGGCGGTCAGCAGGTCGTTCGTATTCTTGATCGCCGCATCGAAGTCGCCGCTCGCCGCCGCATTCGCCGCGAGGCCCCACATGTCGCGGGGCGATTTCGTCTCTTCCGCGGAGGCTGCGATGGCCACCGCGGCGACGATCGCAACGACCAGAATGCGGCGGAGGGTCATCACAGGCTCTTGGTCCGCTGGACGTACGCGAGCCTCAGTTCTCCGAGGTGCGTTTCGAGAAAGTCCTCTTCGTCGGCCGTGAGGTTCCCCTCGGTCTTCTCTTTCAGCAGCGTGAGGATCTCGATCATCTGCCGCGCGGCGCCGACGTCGAGCTTCGACTGCGGCTGATACGGATTGCGCAGCATGCCGAGAGCCATGTAGCCCTGCGCGATCAGCGGCTCGATGAAGTTCGTGAACTGGGAATTCGGATTCGTCGCCTTGTCCGCCATCGTCCGGCGGCGCTCACCCGTTTCGGGCGGCGGCGTCCCCTTCGGCTCCGAGCGCCGCTCGCTCACGGGCGGCGGTGCGGGCGCCTCCGCCGGTTTTTCGGCAGGCGTCTCCGGCGTGACCTCGTTCCGGAATTCCTCGCGGATGTCACCCTCGGCCGTAAAGATCCGCTTGTCGGTGACCTTGATCTCCGGCTTTTCTCTCGCGTCTTTCGGCAATCCGCCCTATCTCCTGTGGAATCAACGAATTTCGATCTTAGCGCAAGTGCCCTCGAAAGAACGCGTCGATGCGCGCCCAGGCGTCCTTCGCGGCCGCCTCGACGTATCCCCCGGTGTTGTTCGGATTCATGAATGCGTGTCCCGCGCCGGGGTAGATCTTCAAGTCGGCCGACTTGCCCGCCTTCTTCAGCGCCGCTTCGAACGCGTTGACGTCAGCGGGCGGAATCCCGCGATCGTCGGTGCCGAAGTTTCCGAGCAGCGGCGCATGCAGCTTCGCGATCGTGGCGGGGTCCGTTAGCGTGTGGCCGTAGTTCATGACCGCGGCCGCAAGGCGCGGCTCGGCGAGTGCGAGATCGATCGCGTAGCCGCCGCCCATGCACCAGCCGATGACGCCGATGCGCTTCGGGTCGACGTCTCTCCGCGCCGCGAGGTAGTTGAACGCCCCGCGCAGGTCGTTCATGGCGCGATCCTGCGGCATCCCGCGCATCAGCTCATGCGCCATGTTCGGATCGCTGGCGACCTTCCCGCGGTAGAGATCCGGCGCCAGGGCGACGTAACCCTGCGCCGCAAAACGGTCCGCCTGTTCTTTGACCCAGTCGTTCAGGCCCCACCACTCCTGAATGACGATCAGGGCCGGATGTTTCCCGGCGCCAGCGGGAACGGACAAGTAGCCGCTCCCCTCTCCGGGCGCTGAGGCAAAGGTGACGTTCGTCCCGTGCTGATGCTCCTGGGCAGTGGCAACGAACGCGATCGACAGAAGAGCGATTGCGAATGCGATTCGTATGCGGTGCATAGCGCTGCGGAGCCTATCACCGCGCAGTGTTCGCTATCATCCGCCGCCAGTGCGCATTTTTCAGATCCTCGAGTTCAACCAGTTCAACACCGGCTCGGTTCACCAGATGTTTCAGGCGGCCGCGGGCCTCTCCGAACGCGGCCATGAGGTGACGATCGTCAGCCGGCCGGGGGAGGAGATCGAGCGCCGGGCACGGGAGGCGGGCATCGCGTTCGCCGGCCTGAAGATGCGCCACGCCTTCGACCTCGGCAGCGCCGCCGCGTTGCGGCGGCTGATCCGGGAACGGAAGCCCGACGTCATCCATGTCCACAAAGGGATTGCTCACGGCCTCGCGATGGCCGCGATGGCGACCGCCCACGTCCCGGCGTTCGTCGTGAACCGCGGCGTCTCCTTCCCGCTCGACGTCTGGAACCGGCTGAAGTACCGGACCAAGCGCGTCGACCGGGTCGTCACCGTCTGCGAGCAGATCAAGCACGTCATCGTCGACAGCGGGAAGCTGCCCGCCGAAAAGGTCGAAGTCGTCTACGCGGGTACCGACGTCGCGCTCTTCGATCCGGCGAAGTGGGATCCGCGCGCGTTCCGCCGCGAGAAGTCGATCGCGGACGACCGCTTCCTCGTCGCGCAGGTGGGCGTCCGCGACTGGAAGGGATGGAAGGAGTTGCTCGACTCGGCGTCCGACATCGTCGCGAGCCACCCGAACCTGCACGTGGCGCTGATCGGCTGCCGGAACGAGGCGGAGAAGAACGAGGTGCTCGACTACGCGCGCTCCGCAGGCCTGGGCGGGCACGTCAGCGCGATCGAGTACCGCTCCGACATGCCGAACGTCTTCGCGTCATGCGATCTCGTCGTCGACGCGTCGTGGGCCGGCACCGGGATCACCGGCACGATCCGCGAGGCGATGGCGATGCAGAAGCCGGTGATCGCGACCGATGCCGGCGGCAACCGCGAGCTCGTCTCCTCACCCGAAGTCGGCTGGCTCATCCCGATGCGCGACCGCGCGGAGCTGACCAGCGCGATGTTGACCGTCATCGAGGACCGCGGCCGCGCCGCGCGTGTTGCCGGGAACGCCCGAACGCACGTCGTGAACGGTTTCTCGAAAGAGCTACGGATTACGCGGTTGGAGGATCTGTACTCGCGGATCCTGCGGGGGAAGACGAGGGATTGAGCGAAGAGGTTCGAGGGAAGAGATTCGAGGGAAGAGATTCGAGGGAAGAGGGAAGACGAGAGAGAGCCACTCTTCCCTCTTCCCTCGAATCTCGAACCTCTTCCCTCAATCCCCCGTCAACGCTAGTACATGCTCCTCCACACTCGCCGCCAGCCCTTCCATGTCATAACCGCCCTCCAACAACGACAGCACCCGCCCATCGCAATGCCGCTCCGCGCATTCGACGACGCGCCGCGTGATCTCGCCGTAGGCATGCTCGGTGACGTCCATGCCGCCGAGGGGGTCGCGGCGGTGGGCGTCGAAGCCGGAGGAGAGAAGGATTGCGTTGGGGCGATACGCGTCGATGATCCGGACGATCTCGTTTTCGACGGCGGAGAGATACGCGACGTCGCCTTCACCGGCGTCCAGCGGGATGTTGTGCGTGTAGCCGCGGCCCTTGCCGACGCCGATCTCTCCCGCCGCTCCGGTGCCGGGATAGAACGGGAAGCGGTGCATCGACGCGTAGAAGACGTCGTCGCGGTCTTCGAAGAGGTGTTGCGTTCCATTGCCGTGGTGGACGTCGAAGTCGAAGATGAAGACCCGCTCGATGCCCGGTTGCTCGCGTAGCCACTCCGCGATGCAGGCGATCGTGTTGAAGAAGCAGAACCCCATCGCCTGGAGCCGTTCGGCGTGATGTCCCGGCGGACGCGCCACGACGAATGCGCGTTTCGAGTCGCCGCGCTTCCAGATGCCGTCGGCGGCGACCAATGACGTCGCGACCGCCGCTCGCGCCGCGGCAAACGTCGCGCGCGAGATCGGATTGTCGAGTGAATGGAAGAGCCTGAAACCGGCGGCGCACGCATCTTCCAACTCGCGCTCGTACTCCGGCGAGTGCACCTTCCCGATGATCCGCACCGTTTCCGGGTGTTCGCTCGCGTCTCGAACCACGCCTTCGGCGAGACCGGCGCGCCGCACCCCCTCGAGCGCCGCATCGATTCGCGATGCCGTTTCGGGGTGTCCGACACCGGTGTCGTGCCGGTAGAAGACGGAGTTGGTATAGATGTTGAGCATTCGACTGAACTTTATCCTCCGCGAAGCGGAGGATCTGGAACCCATGAGCGACGACTGCCGTCCTCGATTCTAGGCGCCAGATCCTCCGACGCTTCGCGCCGGAGGATAAACTCGCGAAACTTGAAGCGCCTCCTCCAGATTACGGCGATTGCCGCCCTCACGTTCTTCTTCATCTGGCTTTTCCTGAAGAACAGCAACCTCGGCGACGTCTGGCACATCATGCGGCAGACGAACCCGTACTGGTTCGTGCTTGCGCTTCTCGTCAACTTCAGCGCGCTGATCTTCCGCACCTTCCGGTGGCGCACGCTGATCGACAACGACAACCCGCCGCCGTTCTACGCGACGTTCTTCGCGAACACGGTCGGCTACATGCTCTCGACCGTCCTTCCGATCCGCGCGGGCGACGTCGCGCGGCCGGCGCTGCTCGCCCGGCGGTCGAACGTCCGCTTCGCCGGCGCCCTCGGCACGGTGCTCACCGAACGGATCCTCGATCTCTATTCGATGCTCCTCCTCTTCATCTACTTCGTCGCGCGCCACTGGAACGACTTCCCGAACACGCGCGCGTGGCTCCTGATGCGCTCCGGCGCCATCGGATGCCTCATCGTCATCGGGGCGCTCACGGCGCTCGTCGCCTGCATCTACCTTTTCCGGGAAAGAATGCGGCGCGTCCACGCATGGCTCGCGCGATTCGTTCCGAAACGTTTTCGCGGCGCCTGGATGCACTTCTACGACGCGTTCGTCGAGACGCTCAAACTCCGCGAGCGCCCACTGGCGGCACTCAAGGTCGTCGGCTTCACGATGTGCATCTGGTTCTGTCTCACCGCGCAGTTCTGGGTGACGACGCGCGGGATGACGCGCCACCTTCCGTTCGATTCGAGCCTCTTCATCAGCGGCGTCACGACGCTGGGCCTCGCGATCCCGACGCCGGGCGGCGTCGGCGGGTTCCACAAGATCTGTCAGCTGATCCTGACGACGTTCTACGGCTTCGACGTCGACTCCTCGGTCGCCGCCGCCGTGATGTTTCACATCGTCGGCACGCTGCCGGTGCTCGTGACGGGTCTCGTTTTGTTCGCTGCGGCCGGCGTGCGCATGCGCGACCTGAAATCCTCTGTGTGATATACGGCCCGCGTAATGCGCTGTCCGTTCTGCGGCAACATGGAAGATCGCGTCGTCGACTCGCGCGAAGGGCGCGAAGGTGACGTCATCCGCCGCCGCCGCGAGTGCACGCGTTGCGACCGGCGCTTCACGAGCTACGAAAAGATCGAGTCGCTCCCGCTCTTCGTCGTGAAGCGCGACGAGCGGCGCGAGCCGTTCGACCGCGACAAGTTGATGCGCGGCCTCCAGATCGCCTGCCGCAAACGGCCGGTCTCGCAGGACGCGCTGGAACGTCTCGCCGACTCGGTCGAAGCTGCGGTCAACGACGCCGGCGAGCGCGAGATCTCCTCACAACGCATCGGATCGATGGTCATGTCGCAGCTCCGCGACCTCGACCCGGTTGCCTACGTCCGATTCGCATCGGTGTACCGGAACTTTGAAGACGTTGACGCATTCGTAAAGGAGTTACACCAGCTCAAGTAGCAGGAATACGCATTGCAGAAGAGCCGGGCTGGTCTTCTCGCCCCCCGGCCAAGAGGTCGCAATGACAGACGCGAACGAAACCGCGAAAGAAGAAGCAATCAAAATCCCCGACGTCCTTCCGGTCCTGCCGCTGAAGGACCTCGTCATCTTCCCGTTCATCATCGTGCCGCTGTCGGTGTCGCGGGAGAAGTCGATCAACGCGGTCGACCAGGCGCTCGCCGAGAACCGCGTGATCATGCTGACGGCGCAGAAAGACTTCCAGAACGAGGACCCCGGCGAAGAGGACCTCTACCGCGTCGGCACTGTCGCGATCATCATGCGAATGCTCAAGCTCCCCGACGGGCGCATTCGCATCCTCGTGCAGGGCCTCTCCCGCGCCCGCGTCGACTACTTCATCCAGACCGCGCCGTTCTTCAAGGCGAAGATCACGCGGATCGAAGAGCCGGTCGCGAAAGACCGCGGCCTCGAAGTCGAAGCGCTCATCCGCGCCGTCAAACAGAACCTCGACCGCGCCGTCTCGCTCGGAAAGAACATCAGCCCCGAAGTCATGGTGATCGCCGCGAACCTCGACGATCCGGCGCGGCTCACCGACCTCGCCGCTTCCAACCTCGACCTGAAACTCGAAGAAGCGCAGGGCATCCTCGAAACGATCGATCCGCTGGAACGGCTCAAGAAGGTCAACGAGCTGCTCACGCGCGAGATCAACCTCCTCACGATGCAGCAGGAGATCTCGTCCGCCGCACAGGGCGAGATGAACAAGTCGCAGCGCGAGTACTTCCTCCGCCAGCAGATGAAGGCGATCCAGTCGGAGCTCGGCGAGGGCGAGGACGTCGCGGAGGAAGTCGAGAACTACCGGAAGAAGATCGAAGAGAAGATGATCCCGCCCGAGTCGCGGGAGGAGATCGAGAAGCAGATCAAGCGTCTCGAACGCTCGCATCCGGACTCCGCCGAGACGTCGATCATCCGCACGTACCTCGACTGGATGACCGGCCTGCCGTGGGGCGTGATGTCGGCTGACAACCACGACCTCACCCGCGCGCGCGGCGTCCTCGATGAAGACCACTACGACCTCGAGAAGATCAAAGAGCGCATCCTCGAGTACCTCGCGGTGCGCAAACTGCGCGGGCAGAAGATGAAAGGCCCGATCCTCTGCTTCGTCGGCCCTCCGGGCGTCGGCAAGACGTCGCTCGGCCGGTCGATCGCGCGCGCGCTCGACCGCAAGTTCGTCCGCATCTCGCTCGGCGGCGTGCGCGATGAGGCGGAAATCCGCGGGCACCGCCGCACGTACGTCGGCGCGCTCCCCGGCCGCATCATCCAGGGCATCAACCAGGCGCAGACGTCGAATCCGGTCTTCATGCTCGACGAGGTCGACAAGATCGGCGCGGACTACCGCGGCGATCCGTCGTCCGCGCTCCTCGAGGTCCTCGACCCCGAGCAGAACTTCTCGTTCCGCGATCACTACCTCGGCGTGGCGTACGACCTCTCGAACGTCATGTTCATCGTGACCGCGAACGTCCTCGACACGATCCAGCCGGCGTTCCTCGACCGCATGGAAGTCATCCGGCTCTCCGGCTACACGGACGAAGAGAAGCTGATGATCGCCAAGCAGCACATCATCCCGAAACAGATGGAAGAGAACGGGATCAACGAAGTGCCGGTCGTCTGGACCGACAGCGGGGTCACGAAGATCATCACCGGCTACACGAAGGAAGCCGGCCTCCGCAACATGGAGCGCGAAATCGGCACGATCTGCCGCAAGATCGCGGTCACGGTCGCGGAAGGAAAGACGGAGGAGCAGTACCGCATCACCGAAACGAACGTCGACAAGTACCTCGGCCCGATGAAGCACTTCGCCGAGGAGCTGCTCGAGCGCGATCAGGTCGGCGTGGCGACGGGGCTCGCGTGGACGGCGGTCGGCGGCGACATCCTCTTCATCGAGGTCACCGCCGTTCGCGGCAAAGGAAAGCTGTCACTCACCGGCCAGCTCGGCGATGTGATGAAGGAGTCGGCGCAGGCGGCGCTTACCTATGCGCGCGCGCACGCCGACGAGAACGGGATCCCCGCGGATTACTTCGATACTCACGACATCCACATTCACGTCCCGGCGGGCGCGATCCCGAAAGACGGGCCGTCGGCAGGCATCACGATCACCTCGGCGATCATCAGCGTCCTCACCGGACGTCCGGTCAAGCGCAACGTCGCAATGACCGGCGAGGTGACGCTGCGCGGCGACGTGCTCCCGATCGGCGGCGTGAAGGAGAAGGTCCTCGCCGCCCGCGCCGCGAAGATCAACACCGTCATCCTCCCGAAGCTCAACGAGCGCGACCTCGTGGACGTCCCCGAGCCGATCAAGCGCGACATGACGTTCTACTTCGTCGAGCACGTCGAAGACGTCCTCCAGATCGCCCTGCTCCCCGCCAGCGCCGCCGAGCAAAAGACGACCGAGCGCCAAGGCCGCGAATCGCGCCCATTAGCGCAGCCGGAACCGCCGTCGCACGAGGAGCACGTCCCGACCGTGCAGGTGGGGTAAGCATTACAATCGTCGGCGATGAAGTCAGTTAAAATCGTCGTCGAGAAGCACCCCGACGGGTATGTCGCGTATCCGGTCGGCATTCAGGGCGTTGTCGTCGGGCAGGGCGATACATACGACGAAGCCCTCTCCGACGTCCGTGCGGCGATTCAGTCGCATGTCGACGCCTTCGGCGAAAAAGTCCTCGATGACGAATCACCCGTCCTGGAGGCCTTTGTCGCGGAAGCCGAAGTCCATTCGGCGTGACGAAGTTTCCGCATGACGCACCGCTGTCCAGGGTAATCCGTGCGCTGACGGTTCTTGGCTTCGAGATCGTTCGCGAACGCGAGCACATCAGCATGGCCCGGCTGAATGCGGACGGGACGTCGACTCCCCTCACGCTCCCGAATCACGCAACCCTCAAGGGCTCTACCCTTCGGACAATCTGCACGCGCGCCGGAATCGATCGCGATGAGTTTCAGAAGGCGTACGAGAACGCCTGACCGCTAGCCGGCCTACTTTCGGGCCGGCGGTTCGCGGTGCGGCTTGGGGAATGTGGCAGGGCTGCGGTGGCCGGCTTTGTCGACGGCGCGGATGCCGAAGACGTAGTTGTCCTTCGACAAACCCTTCACCGTGTAGGTCGTTACGTTGCCGACGGCGCGCGAGTGCTGCCACATTGGAGCGTCGGTGTCGCGCCAGACGATCTCGTAGTGGTCGAGGTCGGGCTCGTGGTTCGGCGCCCACTGCAGGTCGGTGTCGTTGGTGAGGCGGTTCGTCAGGACGACGGCGTTGCTGGGACGGGCGGGTGCTAGGGCGAGCGACGCGAGCGCGGCGACGTTCACGCGCGTCACCTTCGCGATGTAGCCGAAGTCGACGAACTCCGGCAGGTCGCCGTACTGCACGCCTTTCTCGACGCGCACGTTCTGGTGCTGATGGTTGTAGTCTTCCCGATATTCCGTAAATCGGACCGCACCAAATCCCTCTTCGTTGAAGGCCGTATGATCTCCGCCGCGTCCAAAGCGATCGCGCCGGAAGATTAGCGTGGGCTGGAAGGTGCTCGGCAGGTACTCCTTGGCA
>DASXIH010000269.1:0-3435 GCA_036498125.1 Thermoanaerobaculia bacterium | reverse complement strand
CGGAATCGACGTGGGCGAGAAGGCATAAACCTCGCCGAACGTCGCCACGGTGTCCTTCGGGCCGCTCTCTTTCGTCGCGATCGCCTCGCAGAGGATCGTCACCTTCGCCTTCGGAGTTCCGCCGATCGTCAAATCGTTCTTCGGGGTCGATGCCGGTTTGCTGCAAGCGAAGAGGCAGATGGTGACAATCAGCAGCTTTCGCATCGCGTGATCCTACAATCCGCGCCATGGAGATCGGTGACGAGATCACGATCGAGCCTGCGGAGCTCGTGGCGGGCGGCGCGGCGCTGGCGCGCGTCGACGGACTTCCTATCTTCGCGACGAACGTTTATCCGGGCGACGTTGCGCGGGTCCGCGTCACCGAGGTGAAGAAAGGCTTCGCACGCGCGGAGCTGGTGTCGATCGAATCGCCCTCTTCCTTGCGCCGCGCCGCGCCGTGTCCGATCGCCGAGGAGTGCGGCGGCTGCGACTGGACCGCGCTGCGGCTCGACGTTCAGCTCGAAGCGAAGCGCCGGATCCTGACGGAGTCGCTGCGGCGGATCGGCAAGTTCGACGTTGCGACTCTGCCGCCCATCACGATCCATCCCTCCCCGCTGAACTATCGCCTCCGCTCGCGCCTCCACCGCGAAGGCGACGCGATCGGCTTCTACGCCATGCAGTCGCACCGCGTCGTGCCCTTGTCGTCGGATTGCGAGGTGGTGGGGCTTGGGCTCCGCGCGCATCCGGTGGACGGCGAGTCGTGGGAAGTCGACGGTCCGATCCTCGGCTACCACGTCACGCACGACGCGTTCTTTCAGGTCAACCGCCATCTGCTCGCGACGATGCTGCGGCTGGTGAGCGAGATCGCCGAGGGGACGCGCACCAAGGGAACCGCGGTCGATCTCTACTCCGGGGTCGGCTTTTTTTCACGTCCGGTGGCGCGGCTCTTCGAACGGGTGACGGCGATCGAGGGGTCACGCGCGTCGCATCAGTGCGCGAAGGTCAACGCGGCAAAGAACGTGAAGCTCGTGAACGGGCCGGTCGAACAGTGGATCGACCACATGCCGCGCACCGACTTCGTCTTCCTGGACCCGCCGCGCACCGGCGCGAAACGGAACGTCATCGATGCGATCGCGCGGAAGACGAATGAGCGCATTTGCTTCCTCGCCTGCGATCCCGTAACCTTCGCCCGCGACGCGAGCCGGCTGACCGCGTCGGGTTGGCGCATCCGCACGCTCGACCTCCTCGACCTCTTCCCCAACACTCATCACGTCGAAACGCTCTCTTCGTTCGAGCGTGCATCATGACTCGCCCGCCGGAATCGTTCTCCTCGGATATGTCTGCGGCTTAGCGGGAACGTTCGTCCATCCGCGAACGTGCGCCGTCGCGTTCCTGCTGATCGCCCTTCTCTCGCTCCGCGTTCGCAACGTCGCGCGATTCGCGTTCGCGCTCGCATGCGGGATCGCGATGTCGACGCACGCGGCGCACGTCCGCGATCGCGAGAACCGGATCGCGATGGACGACACGCAGTTCGTCACGATCACCGCACCGCTCGATCACGATTGGACGCTCCGCAACTCGCTCCGCGTCGATCGCTTCAACCAGACGAAGCAGCCACTCACGATCTACGCGCGGTTCGCGCCGCCGCCGATCGGGATGCACACGATCATTCGCGCCGAGGGCTTCCTGCGGAGGAGCGAGCGCGGCGCGTGGTCGCTGACGCTCAAGTCGGAGCGCCTCATGTCCTACGAAGGCGAGCTGCGCTGGTACGATCCGCAGCGGTGGAACCGCGCCCTCACGGCGCGTCTCGAGCCGCTGGCGAACGATCATCCGACCGAGGTTGCGCTGATCGAGGCGCTCGCCCTCGGGCGCGGCGAGCGGCTGAGCGATGACGTGCGCACCAGCTTCCGGCGCGGCGGGACGTATCACCTCCTCGTCTTCTCCGGCCTGCAGATCGCGCTGGCGGCGGCGACGCTCGCATGGCTGCTGCGCTGGCTCCATGCGCCGCGCGCGTCCGACTGGTTGCTGCTCGTCTTTGCCGTGCTCGCGCCGCTCTTCATCGGGCCGACCGCGTCGGTCTCGCGCGCGAGTATCGCCATCGCGCTCTATGCGATCTCCCGCATCCTGAAGCGGCCGACGTCACTGGAGAATCTCTGGTGCGTTGCGGCGCTCGTACGGCTCGTCATCGCGCCGGCGGACCTCGCCGACTGCGCGTTCCACCTCACCTACGCGGGCGCCGGCGCGCTGCTCTTCATCGCACGGCGGCGTGCGTGGTGGATCGCGCCGC
Organism: Thermoanaerobaculia bacterium; assembly: GCA_036498125.1. GTDB lineage: Bacteria > Acidobacteriota > Thermoanaerobaculia > Gp7-AA8 > Gp7-AA8 > DASXHZ01. The sequence goes on along the minus strand of DASXIH010000269.1, from coordinate 1,169 downwards.
TCGCGGCGGAGCTGGTGATCCTGCCGCTGACGCTCTTCCACTTCCACCAGTACGCGATCGGCGGATCGGTGATGACACTTGCGATGACACCTCTCATCTTCGCGATGCTCGTCGCCTCGGCGGTGGTGTTCGTCTTCCCCGGCGCCATCGTCGCGATCACGCTCCTCCATCGGATCTGCACGTTCCTGAACGACCTCGGGGCGCATGCGTCCGGCTTCTACTCCGCCCCTCCCGCATGGATGCTGATCGTGTGTGGGCTCGCCGCGATCGCCGTCATCGGTTTGATGAGAAGACGGGCTCTCGCCTTAGTGCTGCTCGCGCTCCTCTGTATCTCGTCGGTCTTCAAACCGATTCCCCACAGAGACACCGAGATCACCGCATTGGACGTCGGGCAGGGCGACTCGATCCTGATTCGAGCGGATGAGAAAACGCTGCTCGTGGACGGCGGCCCGAAACCGGACGGTCTCGTGCCGCTGCTCGTCGATCGCGGGATTCATCGGATCGACGTCGTTGCGCTGTCGCATGCACATCCCGACCACTGCGGCGGCCTTCCGGCGGTCATCGAAAACCTCGACGTCGGTGTCGTCTGGATCACGCCACGGCGATTCCGCGACGAATGCGCGCAGCGGATGCTCGATGCGTGCATCCGCACCGCGACGCCGGTGCACATCGTCCGCGACGGCGAGCGTTTGGCGCTGGGACCGATCCACGCCACCGCCATGACGCAGGAGATGACGTTCCGACGCTCGCCCGAGAACAACTCCTCGCTCGTGCTCCGCGTCCAGCTGCAGTCGCGGCGCGTTCTCCTGACCGGCGACATCGAGCGCGAAGCGGAAAGCGCGCTGCTCGACCGAATGAAACGATGCGACATCCTCAAAGTTGCACACCACGGCAGCCGCACCTCCAGCACGGGAGCCTTCCTCGACGCCGTACAGCCGCGGATCGCGCTGGTCTCCTGCGGACGCCACAACCTGTTCGGTCACCCCCACCCTTCGATCATCGATGCGCTACGGCGTCGCGGCGTCCACGTCTGGCGCACCGATCGCGACGGCAGCATCACCATCGCGATCGAGGGGCGCCAAATTGACACGTTCGGAGGGGAACGCCTAGAGTGAATTCGATGTCGTCGACCCTCCTGCGGCTCGGCCTCTGGATCATCATCATCGTCC
>DASXIH010000268.1:0-2319 GCA_036498125.1 Thermoanaerobaculia bacterium | reverse complement strand
AGATCTTCGGATGCTTGCGCATGGCGTCGGCGAGGGAGGAGCCCGACTCGACGTCCTGCCGGATGGCGATGAGGGCGCGCTTGAAGTTCTTGTTCTCCTGCTGCCCCCCGAGGATTTCGATGCACTGCACCAGCGGGAGGCCCGCGTCGATCATGACCGAGAACTGACGCGTGAAGATGGCGATGAGCTGAGCGGGAACCTTGCCGCCGGCCTTCGGGATGGCGATCTCTTTCCCCTTCTCCTTGACCGCGGTGACCACCACCTGCTGGCGGCGCATCGCGGCGATCACGGCGTCTTTCGAGTCCGCGATCAGCATGCCGGTCTGCGACTGTCCGTTGCGTCCCGTTCCCTTCCATTCGAATGTAGGCATCTAATTCCTCCTGGGGTTAAGCCGTCCGCGGACGCTGCACTCCCGCGGCCGGCGGCGCTCCCTGCGGGTTGAGCGCTCCCGCACCGCGGGAGATCATTTCCTGCAGCTCGTCGGGGTTCGACGAGCGCGAGAGGGCCGTCTGCAGCGTGATTGCCTTTTTGAAGTAGAGCGTCGCCAACGACTGGTTGAACGTCTGCATTCCGTACTTCGCCTGTCCAGTCTGCATCATCGAGTAGATCTGATGCACCTTGTCCTCGCGGATGAGGTTCCGGATGGCGGCGTTCGGAACGAGGATCTCCATCGCCATCGCGCGCCCTTTGCCGTTGGCTTTCGGGAGCAGCGACTGACACATGATCCCCTCGAGCACGAACGAGAGCTGCGCGCGTATCTGCGGCTGCTGGTGCGCCGGGAAGACGTCGACGATACGGTTGATCGTCTGCGCGGCGGAGTTCGTGTGGAGCGTGCCGAAGGTGAGGTGGCCGGTCTCGGCGATGCGGAGCGCCGACTCGATCGTCTCTAGGTCGCGCATCTCGCCGATGAGCACGACGTCGGGATCCTGGCGCAGGGCGCTCTTGAGTGAGTTCGTGAACGAGTGCGTGTCTGCGTGCAGCTCGCGCTGGTTGACGATGCAGCTCTTGTGCTGGTGGAGGAACTCGACCGGGTCTTCGATCGTGATGATGTGCTGGTGCGTCTCGCGGTTGATCTTGTCGATCATCGCGGCGAGGGTGGTCGACTTGCCGGAGCCGGTCGGGCCGGTGACGAGGACGAGGCCGCGCGGCTTGGCGCAGATCTCTTCGACGACCGCCGGGAGGCCGAGCTCCTTGAACCCGAGGATCTCGTACGGGATCTGCCGGTAGACGGCGGCGACGGCGCCGCGCTGGTTGAAGATGTTCGCGCGGAAGCGCGCCAGACCCTTGATGCCGAACGAAAGGTCGAGCTCGAGGTCTTCTTCGAAGCGGTGCTTCTGGGCGTCGGTGAGGACCGAGTACGAGAGCTGCTTCGTCTCGGGGGCCGTCAGCGGCGGCATGTCGAGCGGCACGAGCTTGCCGTCGATCCGGATCTGCGGGGCGGAGTTGGTCGTGATGTGGAGATCCGAGCCGCCGCGCTCGACCATGGTCTTCAACAGCTGATGTAGCGTAACGGCCATCGGTTCTCCCGGTCACTAGTGACTAGTCACTAGTAACTAGTCACTTGTGACTCACAACACTGTTTCTCGAACGACTTCCTCGACCGTGGTGATTCCTTCCTTGATTTTAACCAAGCCGGAGCGGCGGAGCGTGATCATGCCGTTGTCGATCGCCTTCTTCTTGATGTCGAGGGCGCTGCCGCCGGAGAGGATCATGTCGCGGAGGTCGTCGTCGATCTTCATGACCTCGACGAGGCCGACGCGGCCCTTGTAGCCGGTGTTGTTGCACTTATCGCAGCCGCGGCCCTTGTAGACCTTGAACGAGCCGGTCTCGTCTTTCTTGTAGCCGAGGTTCACGAGCGCCTGCTGCGGCATGTCGACTTCTTCCTTGCAGTTTCCGCAGATACGGCGGACGAGACGCTGTGCCGCGATGAGCTGCACCGAGGTCGCGACGAGGAACGGCTCGATGCCCATGTTCATCAGACGGTTGACGGTGCTGGGCGCGTCGTTCGTGTGCAGCGTCGACAGCACAAGGTGGCCGGTGAGCGCGGCTTTGACCGCGATTTCCGCGGTCTCGAAGTCTCGGATTTCGCCGACGAGGATGATGTTGGGGTCCTGGCGGAGGAAGGAGCGCAGAGCGGCGGCGAAGTTCAAGCCGATCTGCTCTTTCATCTGCACCTGGTTCACGCCGCCCAACTGGAATTCGACCGGATCTTCGGCGGTCATGATGTTGGTGTCAGGCTTATTCAGGGTTGAAATCGCGGAGTAAAGCGTGTTGGTTTTTCCTGATCCGGTCGGGCCCGTAACCAGCACCATTCCGTAC
>DASXIH010000267.1:0-14407 GCA_036498125.1 Thermoanaerobaculia bacterium | reverse complement strand
CCCCGTCGACGACATGCCTCCAATCCCCGCGGGGTCGTCCGCGAGGCCGGATCAAGCCAGCGGGGCTGACGTACGTGAACCGTGCACTGAGGTGAATCGCGCATGCGAGCGACGTGTCACCCTCGATTAGCCGGAGTCCGTCTTGCGTGTCGTCCAGGTCGTTCGCGATATCGAGGTTGCTCACGATCACACGTTGGCCGGTTTCCACGATAGTTCCGTTCATCATGAGGTTCGGGACATCGCCTTTGGGCGCGCGCGTCCACAAGCGACAAAACGGGTCGTGAAACGCCGGCGATCCCCAACTTCGCTCCCACGAGTTTTCGATCGCACGGGCGCGGTCACGTACCACCGGCACGGGGACAAACTGCTGGATCAGGTCGGAAAAGAGCAGGCGTCCGAGCAGAGGGGCCAAGAAATCCTGGGTCAGCATCGCTCGAGACCTACCGACGATCTGCCGCCCTGCAGGCCGCTCCGTAAGCGCCGCGAGAAACGTCGCTGCGCCGAGACTTCCTCCGGAGACGCTGCTTATGGCGAAAGTGTGTGAAGCGAACTGCGGATATCTACTTTGCAATTGTGCCAGCACCGTGGCGGTCCAGTAGGCCGCTCGAATACCGCCGCCTTCAGCTGCCACGACGAAGATCGGGATGCGGTTTGGATTGGAGGTGTTGGCTCGTAGTTTTGCGGCTGCCCACTCGTTGAACGCCGCTCGGATGCGTATCCGTTTTGGAGCGCCGCCCGGAACGCTACCGATCGCGTGATTGTCGTTGAAGTAGCTGAACACGACGAGCCCGAGAGCCGCGGCGGTGAAGATCGGTATCCGGTAACGCAGCGCGAAATAGAGGGCGACCGTTGCAATCGCAACCCAGCAGATCGCAGCGGCAAAGACCACGCCGAGCGGACCGAGCGCGTTTGCTACGTCGATCGGGTAGTAGTCAATGGCGATCACCAAAATGACCGACGCGAAGACGAGTAACAAGAAGCAGGATTCGGGTGGAGAGGCCGACCTCTTTGAGGCGTGCGTGCCGCCGCCGCCAGTGATCGTTGCGCAAATGTTTGAGCTTTCGGCGAAAGACGATCATTGCGAGGACGGAGCCGCCAAGGAGAAGTACCGTGCCGGCATACATCAGAAGCGTGCCGCGCGTGATGGTTCGTGCGTCGGTGGCCGGCCCGACGTATGCGTCTGCGGCGGCTTCCATGGCGTAAGCCAGGCCGACGCACGCAGCGACGCTTGCAATACGGGGCATCTGCTTCACCGTGCGCACGAGACGCCGACGCTCGTTGTACTTCTTCTTCTCCGTCCGTAACGCGGGGAAATAGAAGAGCAGCATGACGCGGCTGACGTACCACACCTCGATGAACCAGAGTGTGCTCAGGGCAAAGAAGGACACGATTTCTTTCGCCGGGGCATCCTCCGCAAGCCGGCGGAGCATCTCCTGTCCCTGATAGTTCACCAGGAGCGCGCTGTCGACGATAACGATCGACGCAACGGCGAAGATCGTCGGGAAGAAGGTCCTGCCGACGACCAGCACCCTGCTCCAGTATGACGCCCACATTGGCGCGTGGAAGATGATTGAGAAAATAATGCCGACGAAGAACAACAAGCCGATCGGTTTTGAGAGCGGCTGGTGCAACCTGACAGCAGCGATGACCGCGAGCACAAATGCGTAAAGGGTTAGAAAGAAATATGCCGCGGTGACGTCACGGATCCGTCCGGCCACCTTGTCGTAGACGGGACCGACCTTCTTCTCCCAGTGCCGTTTTCTCGAAAGGCCCGAGCGTCTCGGGCGTTGCACGGTATCCGGTCCCGACGATGCTGGAGGCTCGTTGGTGAGCATAGCCTCTCCTCAGTTTTCTTGGATTCTCAAGAAAGGAGTGACACGGCGCCGCTTTTTCCTACCTCGGACTTTGGTCGGCAACCACTACAATCTCGACGTCCAATTGAGCACCTCGAACGACTTCGCCGGCCGCGTGGCCATCGTGACGGGCGCGTGGCGCGGGCTCGGCCGCGCCGCGGCCGAGCGGCTCCATGAGCGCGGCGCCTCGGTTGCCGTGAACGTGCGCGACGCGGCGCGGGCGGGGGATGTGGCGCGGTCGATCGGGGAGCGCGCGCTCGCCGTGCCTGGTGACGTTGCGGCGCCGGGCGTGCCGGAGGAGATCGTACGCCGGACGCTGGAACGCTTCGGACGCGTCGACATCCTCGTCAACAATGCCGCCTACGCGCGCTCGACGCGCTTTCCCGACCTCACCGCCGAGGAGTTCCGCACCGCGCTCGAGGTGAACGTCACCGCGCCGTTCCTCCTGACGAAAGCGGCGCTGCCGGCGATGAAGGCGCAGAACTACGGCCGCATCATCAATATCTCGTCGTCCGCCGGCCGCCAGGTCAGCACCCTCGGCGGCGCGCACTACACCGCGTCGAAGGCCGGCCTCCTCGGCCTCACGCGCGCCGCAGCGAAAGAGCTCGGGAAGTTCGGGATCACCGTCAACGCCGTCTGCCCCGGAATGATCGACACGGAGCTGACGCACGAGAACGCGTCGCGCGAGCTGCTCGAGCACCTCGCCGCGAGCTTTCCCGTGCAGCGCCTCGGCACCTCGCTCGAAGTCGCAGACTTGATCTGCTTCGCCGCCTCGGAGGCCGCCGGCTACATCACCGGCGCGTCGTTCGACATCAACGGCGGCGACCTGATGATGTGATGAAAGAAAGTACGCGCGTTCTCCTCGCCGTCGCACTCGCCATCGTTCTCGGCCTCGGCATCGCCGCCTCCGGCAGCGCATCGCTCGCAGGCATCGCCGACGCCATCGGTCCCATCGGCGCGCTCTGGGTCAACGCGATCCGGATGACCGTGATCCCGCTCGTCGTCGCGCTGCTGATCGTCGGCGTCGCCTCGGCGAAGGACATCCGGTCGATCGGCCGGATCGGCGGCCGTTCGCTGCTCGTCTTCGTGCTGCTCCTGTCCGGAATGGCGATCATCATGATCCCGCTCGCGTACGCCGCCAGCACCGCGTTCGCGCCGCGTACGGGCGCGAACGTTCTGCCCGCGGGCGCCATCGAGGCGGCGCGCGAGCTGACGTCGGGGGGACAAACGCAGACGTTCGCCGCGTGGGTCACGTCGCTCCTTCCGTCGAATCCGGTCGCTGCCGCGGCGAACGGCGCGATGATGCCGCTCGTCCTCTTCACGCTGCTGCTCGCGCTTGCGATCGCGAGCAGCGCCGAGGCCTCGCGCGAGACGCTCCTCGGCTTCTTCCGTGCGCTCAGCGACGCGATGCTGAAGCTCGTCCACTGGGTCATCCTCGCGGCGCCGATCGGCGTGTTCGCACTGGTCCTGCCGCTCGCCGTCCACGCCGGTACCGCTCTCGCCGGCGCGATCGGCGTCTACGTCCTCGGCTACTCGATCGCATGCATCGTCGGAACGCTGCTCCTCTATCCCGCCGTCGCGATTGCCGGTGGCGTCCCGATCCGCACCTTCGCCCGCGCCGCGCTGCCGCCGCAGCTGATCGCGTTCAGCTCCAGCTCTTCGATCGCCGCACTGCCGTCGCTCGTCGAGAGCGCGGAGACGACGCTGGCGCTGCCGGAGCGCGTCACCGGCTTCGTCCTACCGCTCGCCGTTTCGACCTTCAAAGTCGCCGCGCCGGTCTCCTGGAGCGTCGGCGCACTCTTCATCGGCTGGTTCTACGGCGTCCCGCTCCACGCGACCGCAATGGCGACCATCGCCTTCGCGGCCGTCTTCCTGAGCTTCGCCGTCCCCGGCATCCCCCGCGGCGCCTTCATCATGCTCACGCCGCTCTTCCTCGCCATCGGCCTTCCCGCCGAAGGCATCGGCATCCTGATCGCCGTCGACGCCCTGCCGGATGTTTTTGCCACCGTTTTGAATGCGACGGGGTATCTCGCTGCGACGACAATCGTCGCGGGACGACGATGATTCGACTGCTCCTTTCTATCGCCTTCGCGCTCACCACTTCCGCCGCCACCCTCCCGCCTTGGACGCCGGGCACGCTCGACATCCACCAGATCAGCACGGGGCGCGGGAACGCCGCGTTCTTCGTCTTTCCTGACGGGACGACGATGCTCGTCGACGCCGGTGCGGCGGGCGACGGGATTCCCGACACCGATCCGCGCCCGAACGCGACCCGGAGTCCGGGCGGGTGGATCGTCCGCTACGTCGAACGGACGATGGCTCAGCAGCCGGCGCGTCTCGACTACGCCGTCCTGACGCACTTTCATCCGGATCACATGGGGCAGGTGACCGCGTCGTCGCCGGCGTCGAAGGATGGCAAGTACAAGCTCACCGGCATCACCGAGGTCGGCGACGCCATCGCGATCGGGAAGCTGATCGATCGCGGCATGGGTTACCTGCCGCCGCCCGCGACCGACGAGACCATCCGGAACTACGAAGCATTCATCGCCGATCGCGCCGTGAAGCGCGAGACGATCCGCGTCGGCGCGGCGAACCAGATCACGCTCCGCGACCGCAACGCCTTCAAGAACTTCGAAGTGCGGAACGTCGTCGCGAACGGCTGGGCGTGGACCGGCGAGGGCGACGAATCGAAGAGCATCTTTCCGCCGCTCGCCGAGATCGCCAAAGACGACAGGCCGAACGAGAACATGTGCAGCATCGGCCTGCGCATCCGCTACGGTAAGTTCGACTACTTCACCGGCGGCGACATTCCCGGCATCCCCGATCCCGGCTACCCCGACTGGCAGTCCGTCGAGACCGCGGTAGCGCGCGCGATCGGCCGGACCGACGTGCACGTCGTCAACCACCACGGCTCGATCAGTCCGGAGAGCGCCGTCTTCCTCGGCACGCTGCAGTCGGCGGTGATGATTCTTCCCGCGTGGTCACCAACCCACCCGTCGCAGGACGTCCTGAAGCGGATGATGACGATGCGCCTCTATCCCGGCCCCCACGACATCTTCGTGACCACGCTCCGCGAGCCGACGAAAGCCAGCATCGGTCCTCGGGTATCGCAACTCAAAGCGACACACGGCCACATCGTCGTCCGCGTCGCGCCCGGCGGCGATCAGTACAGCGTCTTCGTCCTCGACGACACGACCGAGGAGATGAACGTCATCGGTACGTTCGGCCCGTACGTGTCGCAGTAGTGAGCCGCTGCCGCGCCTGATTCGCGGCGATGGCTGCGCGGCCGCGGATGCCGTTCCACCGCCAGCCGCCGCCCGAGTGATGCGCGATCGCTTCCCGCGCCATCGGGACGTCGGTGAGCGCCGAGGTGAGAAGCCGCGGGTCGTTGAAATTCTCGAAGAACGCATTGGCGATCCGCTGCTGCGGCGATCGGTTCCCGGCGCGGCCGTCGCTGCCGTACTGCGCGATGAGGAGTTCCTTCGCGCCGTCGGGGATCGGCTCGAGGAGAACGTTGCTGAAGTTGAAGGCGTGCCGGGCGTGCTCGCCGAAAAACTCCTCGAACGTCCGCTCGATCCACCCGGCGTCGAACGCGTCGGAGCCGCGGTTCACGATCGCCTGCACCAGGTGCCGCGCCTGTTTCACTCCGCTGTTCGCTCCTTGCGCCGCGATCGGGTCGTAGGAGATCGCCGTATCGCCGAGCGCCGTGACCGCCTTTCCTGACGGGAGCATCGCCGCGGGCCGGCGGATCGTCGGCGTAACCTTTCCGACCAGCCACCCGTTCGGATCGGCGAGCTGCATATTGGCGACGAACGCGCCGTCCCACGGAAACAGCTCGCCGACGATCGCCTTCACGCGTTCGACGAGCTGATCGCCGTTCTCCACGCCGTCAAAGCGATCCATTCGCGAGCCGCGCTTCGCCTCGACGAGGATGTTCCAGCAGGCGCCGGCGTCCTTGTGAAAGTAGGGGACAAAGAAGATCTCGCCGTCCGTGCCGAGGAAGTCGAAGCGGACGGGGAGGAACGGGACGGCGTCGAAGCGCGACGGACAGCCGGTGACGACCACCATCGCGAGCTGCCGCTGCGGCGACGTGTACACCTTCCGCTGTTCGTTCGGCTCGAAGAGCGCGCTGAGCTCGCGGCGGCCGGCGGCGACGATCGTCAAATCGTTCTCGCGCGCGATGCCGTCGAGCTTCTCCGCGGTGACGTCCTCGATGACCACGCGTCCGCCGCGTTTTTCGAGCTCGATCATCCAGCGCGCCGACTGCAGCCGCACGTCAACCGCTTGAAACGGCTGCCGCAGTCTGCCGGCGAGCCGGATCAGCTGGTTGTGGGTCGTGGGACAGAACGTGAGGAAAACCCCTTCGCCCTTCGGCGCCACGTCGTCCCAGAAGTTCAGCTCCAGCTCCCGCTCGTACGACAGCGCCAGGTCGAACCGCGCCGCCGTTCCGGTCGGGCGGCTCTCGTTCAGCCACGCCTCCGGCGTCCGGTCCGAGTACAGCGTCACGTCATAGCCGTTGCGGCGCAGGCCGTGCGCCGCGACGAGTCCCGTGATGCCGGAGCCGACGATCGCGATTCGTCTCATCAGAAGGCTGTCTCGACCGTCGGTTCGCCTTTCGCCTGTTTGTACGCGAGCTCCACCATCGGTGTTGCGAAGTACTGCTCGAAATTGCGTTTGCGCGACGCAATTCCGGCGGTCAGCTGATCGGCGAACTTCGAGATGTCGACCCTCTTTCGCGTCTCGTCGAGCGACAGGCCTGCCTGCACCGCCGCACGGACCTGGCTATCGATGCTTTCAAGGAGTGCCGTGAACGCGTGGAGATGCCCCCGGTCATGCTCGACCGGGCCGTGGCCGGGAACGATCACCGCGGCATCCATCGCGTCGACCTTCTTCATGACGGCGATCCACTCCGAGACATACGAGCCGGTCCCGAACGGGATCGGGCCGACGAGGAGGTCTCCGGTCATGACCGCCTTCGCGTCGGGGACGGACACCACCGCGTCGCCCGCCGTGTTCCCGCGGCCGAGGAAGCGGATGTCGACCTCGCGTTTGCCGAGGAAGAGCGTGAGCGAGTCGGTGAACGTCTGATTCGGCAGCTCGACGCGTCCTTTCTGAATCTCCGGCATGGCGTGGTCGAGGTCGTGCGACAGCGCCTCGTTCTCCTCGACCTGCTCCGGCGTCATCGCCGAGCCGTCGCGGTTCTTGCGCTCCTCGAGCATCTTGTGGAGCCTCTCGCCGTACGCGGTGCCGCGCTGCCGGTACGTGTCGAGCATCTTCGCGTTGAACTCCACCATCGACGCGCGGGTGAACGCCGTGCTGATGATCGTCACGTTCGGGAATTCGTCGCGATAGACGAAGTTGCCGAAGTTGTGGTCCCAGTGCCAGTGCGTGTTGACGACGTAGCGCACCGGCTTGTCCGTCTTCTGGCGGATCTCCGCGATCATCCGGCGGGTGAGGGAGGGGATCATTCCGGTGTCGACGACCACGACGCCGTCATCGCCGATGATCGCGACGCAGTTGCCGCTGACCAGCGCTGACTTCGTCTCCGGCGCGATGAACGCCCAGATTCCGTCGGCGACTTTCACCGTCTCGTAGGACGTGGTGACGTCGCCGGCCGGCTGTCCGAACGAGGCAGCCGCGGCCGCAAGAAAGAGACATCCGAGCAGTAGCGTCTTCATGAATTCATCATCACTCCGCGGTACGCCCTTCCTGCTATCACCGTTTTGCCCGTTGTTACTTCCACGTCACGCAACGGTTACCACGGCTAACTCAATACGAAAAGGATCGTAGAGGTGAGTAGGACGCGGGGGAAGTCGACATGAATGTGCCACCGGCCATCGAGGAGTCGATCTTCAGTTCCAGGCTGGTTCGCCTGGGAGAGCACCATTGTCACGATCAGTATCCGGACGGGCCCTCGGTCGCCGTCACGGAGCACACCGTCATCTTTCCGCTGGCGAGCGGGCGCATCGTTCACGACGGCGTCGCGGCATTCGAGCTGCCGACGACCGTGACGCTGCAGAACGCGGGGGAGGTGGTCCGGCGCGAGGGCTCGCACCACGCCTGGATGACCGCCGACACCGCGCTCCTCGCCGAGATCCTCGGCGGCGATGTGCGGCGCCCTTTCCCGACCGACCACATCGCGCTCGATGCCTCGCTGAGCGTCCGCCAGCGCGCCCTCTTCCACTTCGCACGCCGCTTCGGCGAGGCCGATCCGCTGACGGTCGAAGGCGAGAGCATCGGCATCATCGAAGAGATCGGCGCGAAGATCCGCGCGCCGCGCGCCATCCCCACCGCGTGCCCCGTCGTCGAACGCGCGCGGGCGTTGCTGGCGACGGAGTTCGCCACGACGATCTCGCTGGCGCAACTCGCCCAGCAGGTAGGCGTCTCGTCGGCGTACCTCAGCCGCGCGTTCCGCGCCGCGACAGGGGAGACGCTGCACGCGTTCCGCGAAGACCTCCGCCTCCGCCGCTCGCTCGACCTGCTCCCTGATTCGCGCGGCGACTTCACGCGCGTCGCCCTCGAGCTCGGGTACTCCAGCCACAGCCACTTCAGCAGCCGCTTCCGCCGCCACTTCGGGATCACGCCGACGGAGTTCGTGGAGCGGACCTACGGCGCCGGCTTCCGCGGCGTGGACGTCACGCGCCGAATTGCTGCAGATGATGGTCGATGTGTTTGTACATGAGCTCTCCCCACTCCGCGCCGCTCAGCTTTCCGAAGAATGAGTGCGTCTCCTTGCCGGCAGCCTCGGGGCCGCGCTCGGCCATGCGGTCGATGAGCTTCAGCAACTGATCGCGCTCCGCCTCGAGCTGGCGCTCGTCCGCCACGACGAACGTGGGATCGGTCGGCGAATTCTTCCCGAACGGTTTCTCGCTGAAGATCGACTTCCGAATGAACGGCACGATGATCTTCCCGATGAACGCCTGCTTCATCGGCTTGTCGCCCACCGCCGTCTCGATCGGACGCTGGCAGTGACACAGCATCTGCGCCGCCGTCATCTTTCCCCACAGCCTCTGGTTCCCCGGCCCAAGCGCCCGGATCCGCGCTTCGAGCGCACTACGATCGGCAGGATCGAAAAGCGTTTTCATGTGCATGTTGGAAGCTTAGCGCGTCAAGAAACTATCCGCTGTCACGCATCCGCGACGCGACGTTTGCATCGCGCACAATTCCTTGCAAGCGGCGCAGGGGAACGTAACCGATCTTGCGCGCATGGTTGCTGCGCTGCTGTTCGCTGCGATCTGTTTGAAGCACGCGGGCGCGTCGACGTGCGTGTCGCAGGACGTCCTCGCCGGCGTCGGCCAGCAACTTCTCGACAGGGTCTTCTACACCGACACGCGCGACCTCGAACAGGCCGCCTTCCTGACAGCAACCCCGGACGGCACCCTCGGCTGCGTCCTATGGCCCGCAACGACGGAGCGCGACGCCTCGACCTTCCACGGCGACATGCCGGTCGACACAATCGCCGTCCTACACACCCATCCGCGCCAGTGGCAGGACCCGTCCTCACAAGACGGCATCCTCAGCAAACAACTCGACATGACCGTCTTCGTCGTCACCCACGGATTTCTGGTCGACGTCGATCCGGCAGGAGCGATTTCCCGGCGCCATCTGTACGCCAAATCGATCCCTGACGCGCCGGTGTGCCGGGCGCTCACCCCAATGACCGCAATGGTCGCCAGCATCCCGCGGCCCTACGCCGCGATCGCGCGCTGAGAGGACGACGCGCGGCACTCTGTCATCCTGAGCTGGCGAAGCGCCGGAGGCGCGTAGCGCAGCGAAGGACCCCCTGCGCACGAACGATGGCGCCCTTCGCCGCGCTACGAGGAAGAAATCTCGTTTCCGTCATCCTGAGCTTGGCGGAGCGGCGAAGCCGCGGAGCGCAGCGAAGGATCTCCGAATGCGCGGCGCGGGCTACAAGCAGCGTAGTTTGAGGTCCTTCGCCGTCCTTCCCCTTCACTTCGCTCAGGGTTCGGCGGCTCAGGATGACGAGTTGATGGTGTCGCGCTCGCAGGTCCGGACGAGACGGGCCACCCTTTGCGCGACGTATCCATCGTCATCCGCTTACGTCCGGGCGCGTAACGTCGGTGATCCCTGGAGGGGCGGATGCCCTCATCCGCCCGGCGCGGCGTAAGCCGCGCCAAACAACCGCGCGGCGCCGTCAGGGCTTCAGGTCGTAGCCTTCGCCGAGCTTGCCCGCGGCGTGCAGGTGTTTGCGGGCGCGGATCAACTCGGCGATCTGGCGGATGTGCCCGAGGTCGTGCATCGACCATTCGTGCAGCATCTGCTGGAGCGTGATCTCGCCCGCGCTCTTGTGCATGGCGCGCCTCTCGCCCGCGTTCCGCGGGAGCGTCCGCAGAAACTCGACGTTGATCTCGCGCTGGTCCTCAAACTCGCCGAACGCATCTTCCGGATCGGCGTCGCGATAGAGGTCGAGATACATCTGCGCGTCGTCCGGCTCGAACACCGGCAACTCTTCGCTGAGAAAGCGATCGACGCGCATGCGATAGCAGTGGCCCTCGCTATGCGACAGGTGTGCGAGCACCTCCGCGACCGAGAAGCGATCGGGCGCCGGCTTCCACTTCGCGTCGTCCTCCGTCAGCTCGCGCATCAGGCCGCGCAGAATGCCGGGCGTCTCCTCCAGCAGGTCGAGGCAATCCAACTCTTCATCGCTCATGGGAACCTCACTGCGCGCGCGGGCGCGTCTGCAAATAGGCGGCGATCGGAATGCCGGCAATCGTCGGCAGCCAGAACGAGATGAGCCGATAGGCGAGGACGGCGACGACCGCCACGTCCGTCGGGACGCCGAGCGCAACATACGTCGCCGTCATCCCGACCTCCACGACCGCGATGCCGCCGGGGATGAAACTCGAACGTCCGAGGAGAAGCGGTACGCCGTAGCCGCCGATGAGAATGATCGGGGCGATCGCGTGCCCCGTCGCGAGAAACACCAGCTCGAACGCGATCAGATCGAAGATGAGGTTCAGCGACGACGCGGCGAAAGCGCGGAGCGCGCCGCCGCTGCGGATCGTCGCACGTACCACCGTGAGCGTCTCCTCGATCTTTTCCGCGACGTGGCGCCGCTTCTCGCCGAGGATGCGGGCGACCAGATCGCGGGCGCGTTTCGGCGCGAAGAGTGCGGCCAGCGTCAGCGTCGTCGCCAACACGAGCATCAGCATCACGATCGACACACTGCGGAGCGCCCACGTCTCCATCCGTCCGCGCAGCATCAGGATGACCGCGCTGACCGCGCCGGCGAGGACCAGCGCGGCGCCGTCGAACGCCGAAGGGATTGCGGCCGCAAGCGTCGCCGTATCGCGCCGCACGCCGCTCCGCCGCGTCCATTCATAGACGCTCGCCGCGTAGCCGATCACACCCGCCGCGACGAGCGATACCGTCGACGCCGCGGTAACGATCGCCACGCAGCGCCTCAGCGGCACGCGTTCCTTGGAGAACGTGATCGTCGTCCAGAGCAGCCAGCCGTTCGCGACGTAGCTGAGCGCCTCCGCGACCAGCGCGAGCAGCAGCGGCAGGAGCCGCAGCCGCCGCACCAGGTCGAGCGAGCTTTCGAACGTCGCGAGCCGCGGCAGCAGGTAGTGAATCGCGAACGCGACGAACGCGAGCAGCGGGATCCACACTCGTGCCCGCAGAATGACGGGCCGCTCGAGTGCGGGCTGCAACTCCTCGATCGGACTCTTCAACGGCAGCCCTTGTAGCAGATCTGCCGCCATCCGAGACCGAGGACCGAGGACCGAGGACCGAGGACTGATACCCTCCACCCATGCCATCCCGACGGTGGACCCTTGCCGCGACGATCCTCGGGTCGTCGATGGCGTTCATCGACGGCACGGTCGTCAACATTGCGATTCCGGTGTTGCAGCGGTCCCTCGGCGCGACCGTCACCGATGCGCAGTGGATCGTTGATGGGTACCTGATCGTTCTTTCGTCGTTGCTTCTCGCAGGGGGAGCGCTGGGAGATCAACTCGGACGGCGCCGCGTCTTCATGACCGGCATCACGATTTTCGCCCTGGCGTCGATCGGCTGCAGCGTCGCTGGTAGCCCGACGTTCCTGATCCTTGCGCGCGTCGTGCAGGGCCTCGGCGCGGCGTTACTCGTTCCGGGAAGCCTCGCCATCATCGCGGCGACGTACCCGGTCGAAGAGCGCGGAAAAGCGATCGGCACCTGGTCGGCGCTCACCTCGCTCGCCAACGTCGCCGGGCCGCTCCTCGGCGGCTGGTTCGTCCAGACCCTGAGCTGGCGCGCGGCGTTCTACATCAACGTCCCGATCGCGATCGTGACGCTCGCCATCACCTGGTTCGCGATGCCGGCCGACAAACTCGACGGCGGCGAAGTGAAGGTCGACTGGTGGGGCTCGCTTCTCGTGACCATCGCCCTCGGCGGCCTCGCATTCGCGATGATCGAAGCGCCGTCGCGCGGCGTCTTCGGCGTCGTCGGAGCGGCGGCGATCGCCGGCGTCATCGCGCTCATCGCCTTCGTTTTCGTCGAGCGCCGCGTCGCGAATCCGATGATGCCGCTTGCGCTTTTCCGCTCGCGCAGCTTCACCGCCGCGAACGTGCTCACGCTCTTCCTCTACGCCGCCCTCGGCGCGATGCTGTTCCTCCTGCCGTTCAACCTCCTGCAGATCCAGCACTACACGCCGCTGCAGGCCGGCATGGCGCTTCTCCCGTTCGTCGTCACACTGTCACTCCTCTCGCGTTGGATGGGCGCGCTCGCAGACCGCCTCGGCCCGCGGCTGTTCCTCGTCATCGGCCCGCTCATCGTCGCCGGCGGCTTCGCGCTCTTCACCATGCCGGCGATCGGCGGCTCGTACTGGACGACGTTCTTCCCCGGCATCATGACCATCGCGATCGGGATGTCGATCGTTGTCGCGCCGCTGACGACGACCGTCATGACGTCGATCGACGACGAGCGCCACACCGGCGCGGCCTCGGGCGTCAACAACACCGTCGCGCGCGCCGCGGGCCTTCTCGCGATCGCTCTCTTCGGCGCTCTCGCGATCATGATCTTCGCCGGGAACCTCGATGCCCGCCTCGGCCGTCTCGGCTTCAATCGTGCTACGCGGAGGGCGATGACGTCGCAGCGTCTGAAGCTCGCCGAGTCCGAGGCGCCGCGCGATTTGCCGCCCGATCAGCGGGAGCGGATCGCCGGAGCGGTCGCCGCGTCGTTCGTGACCGCGTTCCGTGTCGCGATGATCGGCTGCGCGGCGCTGGCCGCGCTCTCGGCCGCCGGCGGCGCGATCGTTCAGCCGAAGAAATGCTGAGACCACCGCATCGCCGCTCCCGCGCCGCACTCGACCGGATGAAGAGCCAGGAGAGCGTGCGGACGATCATCATCGCGCTCGTCGCGAACGTCGTCATCGCCGTGGCGAAGCTGATCAGCGGCATCTTCTCCGGATCGACGGCGCTGCTCGCCGAGGCGGCGCACTCGTTCGCCGACTCGTCGAACGAAGTCCTCCTCGGCATCTCGCTGCGCCGCGCCATGAAGCCGGCGGACGAGAAGCATCCGCTCGGTCACGGCCGCGAGCGATTCCTCTGGGCGTTCATGGCCGCGGTCGCGTCGTTCCTCATCGGCGGCTGCTTCTCCATCGCGATGGCGATCCACGAGCTGACGCACCCCAGCGTTACGAAGCACACGCTCGCCGCCTGGATCGTCCTCGGCATCGCATTCGTCGCCGACGGCTTCTCGTGGGTGCAGAGCATCGGCCAGGCGAGGGATGAGGCGCGCGAGCACAAGCGCTCCGTCTCCGTGCATCTCATGCGATCAAGCGATCCGATCGTGCGCGCGATCGTGGTCGAAGACTCGGCGGCATTGATCGGCCTCGTTTTCGCCGCGGCCGGGCTGTTCATCAGCCAGATGACGCACAGCGGCCGGCCCGATGCGATCGCGTCGCTGCTCATCGGGCTATTGATGGCGGTGACGGCGTTCGGCCTCGCGCGCCCGCTCGCCGACTTCCTCGTCGGCCGTTCGCTGCCGGAGCCGTACCTCGAGAAGATCCGCTCCGTGATCGACCGCGACGAAGCAGTCGCGGAGCTCGTGTCCGTGCAAGCCGTCTACACCGGCCCCGAGGAAGTCATCGTCGCCGCGAAAGTGCGCCCGTCCCCCGATCTCACCGGCGACGAGCTCGCGAAAGCGATGGACGATCTGGATGCCGCGTTACGCCGCGAGTCCCCGTTCGTGGCGGACGTGTACATCGACGTGACGCACCACCGGCCGCGGTGATGCGAACTGCCCCTCATCCGGCCTTCGGCCACCTTCTCCCCACTTCGTGGGGCGAAGGGTAATGACGAAACTCCTTCGTAATTACCCCTCGCCCCGCGAAGCGGGGAGAGGGTGGCCGAAGGCCGGGTGAGGGGCGTTCGGCTACAGGATCGCGAGAGCCACCGTCGCCGAGATTCGAGGCTTGAATGACGAATGCCGAATGTCGAATGAGGACCGACGAATAAGGTCAGCGTTTCTTCATTCGACATTCGACATTCGACATTCGTCATTCAATCCACCGGAGCTTGAAGTTCGAAGTTCGAGGTTCGAATGAAGAATGA
>DASXIH010000266.1:0-24978 GCA_036498125.1 Thermoanaerobaculia bacterium | reverse complement strand
GACCGTGTCGTCGGTCCGCTTGACGACGATCATGCTCTCGATCGATGGGCAGTCGGCGACCGCGTCGTCGCCGGTCTTTTTCAGCGGCACGAGCGTTCCGCGGCGATAGCCGCTGGTCGCGGTGATGAGGCACTTCGCCTGCGCGTCCTGGATGCGGTCGCGCAGCGCTTCGGCGGAAAAGCCGCCGAAGACGACGGAGTGGATGGCGCCGATGCGTGCGCACGCGAGCATCGCGACGGCTGCTTCGACGATCAGCGGGAGGTAGATCGCCACACGGTCGCCGGTGTTGACGCCGAGCGATTGCAGCGCGTTCGCGAACTTCGACACTTCCTCGTGCAGCTCGCGATAGGAGACGCGGCGAATCTCGCCCGGCTCGCCCTCCCAGATCAGCGCGATCTTGTCGCCGCGCTCCGCGAGGTGACGATCGAGACAGTTGTACGCGGCGTTGATTCGGCCGCCGACGAACCATTTCGCGTACGGCGCGTTCCACTCGAGGACCTTGTCCCACTTGCGGTCCCAGTCGAGCTGTTCGGCCCAACTCGCCCAGTAGGCTTCGCGATCGCGGCCGGCCTTCTCCCAGATGTCCGGATCGTTGGCGTTTGCGTTGTTGCGGAACTCGTCGGGCGGCGCGAACTCACGGTTTTCCTGCAGCAATGCATCAATCGCAGAATCGTGGTCGGCCATCGGTTCCTCCGGCGGAGGATTCTAGCGTGACGCAGTGGCGAGGGCGTTCGCGATCGACCGGAAGATGCCGAGGCCATCTGCATTGCCGAGGAGCGACTCGGAACAGCGTTCCGGGTGCGGCATCATGCCGACGACATTGCGGCCTGCGTTGCAGATGCCGGCGATGCTGCGGGCGGAGCCGTTCGGGTTCGCGTCGCTGGTGAGGCGGCCTTCGGCGTCGCAGTAGCGGAAGACGACCTGGCGGTTCCGCTCGAGCGTGTCGAGCGTCGTCTCGTCGGCGTAATAGTTCCCTTCGCCGTGCGCGATCGGGACGCGCATCACCTGTCCGGCGGTCAGCGCGTTCGTGAACGGCGTGTCCGTCTCCTCGGTGCGCACGAAGACGTCGCGGCCGAGGAAGCGGAGGTGCTGGTTGCGCATCAGGGCGCCGGGGAGGAGGCCGACTTCGGTGAGGACCTGAAAGCCGTTGCAGATGCCGAAGACGAGGCCGCCCGCGGCCGCGTGGCGTTTGATCGGCTCCATGATCGGGGCGAATTTCGCGAGCGCGCCGGCGCGCAAGTAGTCGCCGTACGCGAAGCCGCCGGGGATGATCACGCAGTCGGCGCCGCGCAGGTCGGTGTCCTTGTGCCAGAGAAACTCGGCATCGGCGCCCAGCACATCCTTTGTCACGTGCATCGCATCGTGATCGCAGTTGGAGCCGGGCAGGATGACGATTCCGAATTTCATTTGGCGGTGATCGGCCGGGGGACTTTGTAGATTGTAAGGTAGCCGGCGCGGTCGGTAACGGCGAGCGAGTTCGTGTCGCGGTCGTACGCGAGGGCGTAGGCGCTCACGCCGTACAACGATGCCGGGGTGATGCGCCGCTGGGAGCCGGTGAACGCGCCGCTCACGTCGCAGCGGCGCTCGGCGTAAAGAAGCATGTTGTTCGGCGCGAGGGTGAGGATCTGCGGTCCGGCGTTGTCGGGCAGGCAGATGCGGTCGCTGTTGACGAAGTCGCCGAAGTCGGCGTTCATACGCAGCTGGCCGTCGCTCCCCTTGGTCATGGTCTTGGCGGTGCGCACGAGCGGCTTCTCGAGCAGGTGATCGCGGCTGATGGTGACGATCGCCTTCTCGTCGGCCGAGAGGACCGCGCCTTCGACCTTGTCGGCGGTCTCGAGCGGGTCGCGCGCGAGCTCCTTGAAAACGTTCGTCTCGTAAAGCGCGACCGAGGTCGCTTTCGCGGAGCCGAAGTCCTCGCTGGCGACGACGCAGAGGAAGTGCTCGCTCGCGGCTATCGCCATCGGGTCTTCGATCGGCAGCGTGTGCAGCTCATGCTCGCCGGAAAAGTCGTAGACGTGCACGCGGCGGCCGAGGAGGTAGAGGTAGCGCCCCTTCGGATCGGGGACGGCGTCGCGGATCGCTTCTCCCTCGATGGTGATCTCGCGCAGGACGCCGAGGTCGGGGAGCGAGAGGATGATCGCGCTCTCGTCGCTGCCGTTGGCGATGAAGAGGCGCGAGGCGTCGCTGTTCGTCCGGAGCGTGACGAGCTCCTTCGTCGCTGCGATCTCGGCGTGGTCGAGGACGACGCGCTTCTTGACGGCGCCCGACTTCGGATCGACGGCGATCACTGCCTGGGGCTGCGCGAGTCCGACATAGAGCGTGCCGTCGCGTCCGATCGCGACGCCGTGGGGATCGCCGGCCACGGACCAGCGCCGGACGATTTTCGTATCGCGCGTGGGGACTGCGGTGAGGATTTCAGGTTGCGGAGGCGGCGTCGCGGCGAGCAGGAGCGCCGCGGAAAGAGTGAGCAGCACGGGGCGTGTGAATCTACTCCTCGAGTGTGTAGGAGAAGTTTTCGATGACCGTGTTCGCAAGGAGCCGTTCACACATCTGTCGAACTTGCGATTCAACGTCAGCCCGTGACTGCCCACCGTCCGCAAGCACTATCTTGAACAACTTCCCGACGCGCACATCTTCCACGCCGGCGAAGCCAAGCGAGCTGAGCGAGTGCTGGATCGCCTTCCCTTGAGGATCGAGAACGGACGGTTTGAGCTCGACGGTGACGACAGCTTTCATGTTTCTGGAAACACCTCAGAAAAGGGCTAATTGCGTCCCGCTCTTCACGGCGCGGGCGACGGAGCGGCGGGCGATCTTGAACACGCCGGTCGGCTCGAACTGCTTTGCGATCGCGAGCTCGAGCTGGGCGCCGTTGCGGTCGAGGAGGGCGGAGGTCATCTCGCGGACGATCGACTCGTGGTTGTTCTTCTGCGAGAGGTGGATCATGCAGAGCGTCTTCGTCTCGGCGCCCAGCATCCGCTGCAACGCGATCATCGAGTCGTCGTTCGACAGATGGCCGAAGCGCGACATGATCCGGCGTTTCAGCGACCACGGATAGGTTCCCATCCGCAGCATGTCGAGGTCATGGTTCGACTCGAAGAAGAGGCCGTCGCAGTTCCGCAGGTGACCGATCACCGGCGGGTCGGTGTACCCGAGGTCGGAGGCGATGCCGACGCGGGTGCCGTCGCGCGACTCGATCACGAAGCAGGCGGGATCGGAGGCGTCGTGGATCGTGCGTTGCGCGTGGACGGCGAGCTCGCCGATCTCGAACGTCGAGTTGTTCTCGAAGACGACAGTGCGGGTGACGGTCGGATCGATCCTCGAATGCTGGAGCGTCCCCTGGGTCAGGTAGATCGGAATGTTGTACTTGCGGGCGATCGAGTCGGCGCCGCGAATGTGGTCGTAGTGCTCGTGGGTGACGACGATCGCGGAGAGTTTTTCGATCTCGCCTCCCGCCTCGATGATCCGCTTTTTCGTCTCCCGCGGACCGAAGCCGGCGTCGACCAGAATCGAGGTCCCGTCGCTCTCGAACCAGAATGAGTTCCCCGCGCTGCCCGATCCGAGAGGCGCCACGATCATGCAGGCAGTGTAAGGCAATACAATCCGCCCGCGATGAAAGAACGCTTCGTCGTCGAAGGCGGCAGAAGACTCGAGGGAACGATCCGGCCCGGCGGCAACAAAAACGCCGCGTTGCCGATCCTCGCGGCGTGCCTGCTCACGGACGACGCGATCGTTCTGCGCAACCTCCCTGACATCCAGGACGTCCGGGTCATGCTGCAGATCCTCGAAGGGATCGGCGCCTCGGTCGAGCGTCTCGAGAAGAACGTCGTCCGCATCCAGGCGAAGGGGGAGGTACAGTTCACTCCCGACGCGGCGCTCTCGAAGCAGATCCGCGCATCGATCCTGCTCGCGGGTCCGCTGCTGGCTCGCTGCGGCCGCGTCGCAGTCGCGAAGCCGGGCGGCGACGCGATCGGCCGTCGCCGCGTCGATACGCACCTGCTCGCCCTCGAAGGCCTCGGCGCGCAGATCGAGGTCTCGGCGTACGAGTACCGGATGAGCGCGCAGTCGCTCCGCGGCCAGAAGATGTTTCTCGACGAGGCTTCGGTCACCGCTACCGAGAACGCCATCATGGCCGCGGCACTCGCGGAAGGCGAGACGCGCATCTACAACGCCGCCGCCGAGCCGCACGTCCAGGACCTCTGCCGCTTCATCAACCTTCTCGGCGGCCAGGTCGAAGGGATGGGAACGAATTCGCTCGTCATCCGCGGCGTCGAGACGCTGCACGGAGGCGAGTTCACGATCCCGAGCGATCACATCGAGGTCGGGTCGTACATCGGTCTGGCGGCGGTCACGCGCAGCGAGCTCGTGATCGAAGACGCCGTGCCGGAGCACATGCACGCCGTGCGGCACATGCTCGCGAAGCTCGGGCTCGAACTGAAGATCGAAGGCGACAACATCCGCGTCCCGAAGGACCAGGAGCTGCGCGTCCGCTACGACATCGGCGCCGCGGTCCCGAAGATCGACGACGGACCGTGGCCGCTTTTCCCCGCCGACCTGCTGTCGATCATGATCATCGTCGCGACGCAGGCCGAGGGGACGGCGATGATCTTCGAGAAGATGTTCGAGTCGCGTCTCTTCTTCACCGACAAGCTGATCCAGATGGGTGCGCGGATCATCCTCTGCGATCCGCACCGGGCGATCATCGTCGGCGGCAACCGGCTGCAGGGCGCCGACATCACCAGTCCCGACATCCGCGCCGGCATGGCGCTCCTCCTCGCAGCCCTCTGTGCGAAAGGCGAGAGCGTCATCCACAACATCCATCAGATCGATCGCGGATACGAGCGGATCGAAGAGCGCCTCAACCCGCTCGGCGCTCGGATCGTTCGCGAAGAGGACCGGTGAAGAGCCCATCCGTGATGGGCATCATCAACGTGACTCCAGATTCGTTCTCCGACGGCGGCGTGCATTTCGATCGCGGCGTCGCGATCGAGTCGGCGCTGCGGATGGTCGAAGACGGCGCGGCGATCGTCGACGTCGGCGGCGAGTCGACGCGTCCCGGCGCCGAGCCGATCTCAGTCGACGAGGAGCTGGAACGCGTCATCCCAGTGATCGAAGGGATTCGCGCGAAGAGCGGCGTCGCCATCTCGATCGACACCCGCAACGCCGCGACGGCACGCGCGGCCTTCGCCGCCGGCGCCACGATTCTGAACGACGTCACCGCGCTCCAGCACGACCCGGAGATCCTCGGCGTCGCCGTCGAGGCGAGCGCGCCGGTGATCCTGATGCACATGCGCGGGACGCCGGCGACGATGCAGTCGCTCGCGAAATACGACGACGTGATCGACGACGTGCTGCGCGAGCTCGCGCCGCCGGTCGAACGGGCGCGGAATGCCGGGCTCGATCAGGTCTACATCGATCCCGGCATCGGGTTCGCGAAGACGTTCGACCACAACCTCGAGATCCTGGCGCGATGCGACGAGCTGGCGCGCGTGGCGCCCTTCGTGATCGGCGCTTCGCGCAAGAAGTTCATCGGCCATCTCACCGGGCGCGAGGGACGCGAGCGCGTCCACGGTTCGCTTGCGGCCGTTGCCGCGGCGGCGCTCGGCGGCGCGTCGATCGTCCGCGTGCACGACGTGCGCGAGACGGTCGACTTTCTTAAGGTTTTCACCGCGATCGAGGCTGCGCGATGAGGTTCTACGATCGTCTCTTCTCGCTGCAGTTCACGTGGCGGGACGCGGTCGACATCCTCATCGTCGCGATCATCATTTACTGGATCCTTTCGCTGATGCGCGGCACGCGCGCCATGCAGGTCTCGATCGGTCTCGTGCTTCTCGGGTCGACGTTCTTCATCGCGCGCGCGTTCGACCTCCCGGCGCTCGAGGCGATCTCGCGCGAGATCCTCTTCTACCTGCCGTTCGCGGTGATCATCCTGTTCCAGGCGGAGATTCGCCGCGCGCTCGCGAGAATGGGCGGGAACCCGCTGGCGCATCTCTTCGGGCGGCGCCATTCGAAGATTCCGTATGACGCGGTCCTCGATGCGGTCGACATCCTCGCCGCGCGCCACATCGGCGCGCTCATCGTCCTCGAAGGCGACCAGACGCTCCGTGCCTTCGAAGAGGGCTCGAAGCCGCTCGATGCGCTGCTGACGACGGAGCTGCTCGTGAGCATCTTCACGCCGGGCGGTCCGCTGCACGACGGCGCGGCGATCGTTCGCGGAGACCGGATCGTCGTCGCCGGCGCGTTCCTGCCGCTGACGACGTCGCCCGATCCGAAGCTCGCGCACGGTACGCGGCATCGCGCCGCGATCGGTCTGACGGAGGACAGCGACTCGCTGGTGGTCGTCGTCTCCGAGGAGAACGGCTCGACGGCGGTCGCGAGCGATGGCACCCTTCGCGAGAACCTCGACCGCGCCGCCGTTCTCGCGGAGATGGTCTCCCGCTTCGGAGGCCGCGCGTGAGAAGCCTCGGGCTCAAGGTTCTCGCGCTCTTTCTCGCCTGCGTCGTCTGGTTTTTCGTGTCGGCGCCGCGGCGCGAGCGCGCGACGGAGCGCGCATTCGCCGCACCGCTGGCGATTGCGAGCCTGCCGCGCGATCTCGTGATCACGAACCAGATTCCCGATACCGTGAGCGTTCGTCTCCGAGGACGCGTTTCGGAAGTTCGGGCGCTGTCGTCGCAGAACCTGGAAGTGACCGTCGATGTCAGCTGGGTGCGGGCGGGGGAGGCGACGATCACGCTCCGGCCGCAGGCGATCAACGTCCCGCCTGACGTCGACGTCATCTCCATCGAACCGAACAAGCTCCGGTTCCGTGTCGAGCCGCTCCGGCAGAAGGTCGTGAAGGTCCGGGCGCTGCTGATCGGCACCCCGCCCCCCGGCTACCGCGTCGGCGATCCGACCATCGTTCCCGATCAGGCGCTCATCTCCGGCCCCGCTTCGCAGGTGAAGAACCTCGGCGACGTGGCGACGGAGCGCATTATCATGACCGGCCGCACCGAAACGTTCACGCAGAGCGCTGCGGTGGTTTCCGATTCGCCGTTCGTCCGCGTCGTCGACCCGCTGGCAGTCCAGGTCACGGTGCCGGTGCTTGCGGAGGTCGGGCCCCCGGTGCCGACGACGACGACCGCGCCTATCGATCAATAGACACAATGAGAGAGCTCTTCGGCACCGACGGAATCCGCGGCAAAGCGCACCAGTACCCGCTCGACGCCCTCACGATGACGCGCCTCGGCGTCGCGCTGGCGCGCCGCCTGACCGGCACGCGGCGTGTGCTCCTCGGGCGCGACACTCGCGAATCGGGGCCGGAGATCGCAGGCGCGCTGGCGCGTGGGATCGAGCAAGGCGGCGGGCGAGCGGAGCTCGTCGGCGTCATCCCGACGCCCGGGATCGCGTATCTCTGCCGCGTCACCGATGCCGAGGCCGCGATCTCGATCTCGGCGTCCCACAATCCGTGGGAGGACAACGGCGTGAAGATCTTCGGCCACGACGGCATGAAGATTCCGGACGCCATCGAAGAAGAGCTCGAGGCGGAGCTCAAACGCGTGGAGGTCGAGAACGTTGTCGCTTGCGAGCTCGACGGCGAGATGCCGCAGCTCATCGAAAAATACGAAGAATTCCTCGTGAAGCCGAACGCCCTGCGCGGAAAGCGGGTCGTGCTCGACACCGGCTTCGGGGCCGCGTTCCGCATCGCGCCGGAGGCTTTCCGCCGCGCCGGCGCGGACGTCATCGTCATGAACGACACGCCGAACGGACGGAACATCAACGAGGGCTCGGGGGCGCTGCATCCGGAAGGGCTCGCGCAGCGCGTCGTTGCGGAAGGTGCCGATTTCGGCGTCGCGTTCGACGGCGACGCGGACCGCGCCATCTTCGCCGACGACGCCGGCAACGTGCGCAACGGCGACGAGATCATCTATCTTTGGTCGCAGCACCTGAAACGCGAAGGGGCGCTGCGCGGCGATCGCGTCGTCACGACGGTCATGTCGAACTTCGGGTTCGAGGCTCAGCTCCAGCGCGACGGGATCGAACTGTTGCGCGCGCAGGTCGGCGACAAGTACGTGCTCGAGCTGATGCTGGTGCACGACGCGGTGATCGGCGGCGAGCAGTCGGGACACATCATCGACCGGACGGTGCACACGACCGGCGACGGCATCCACACCGCGCTGGTTTTCGGCGAGATCCTCGCGCAGTCGGATGCGCGCTTCTCGGAACTGACGACGTTCGAGCCGATGCCGCAGCTCCTCATTAATGAGAAGGTCGGCTCGAAACCGCCGCTCGATTCGCTTCCCAATTACCAGCGAGAGCTTGCAGAAGCCCAGCAGGAGCTTGGCGGACGCGGCCGGATTCTCGTGCGCTATTCGGGGACGGAAAATCTTGTACGCGTGATGGTCGAGGGGGACGAGGAGCCGCGTATCCGTAAGATTGCAGAGCACTTACGGGACGTTCTGCGAGACGAGATCGGCTGACCCTATCCAAAGCCAGAGGCCGCCGCTATACTGCGCCATTCTTTTCAGACCCCAGCGGTAAAACGGAGACGTTGAATGGCGAAGGTGCAGGCGAAAAAGGCGGCAGCTGCCGCGAAGAAGAGCGCTCCAAAGAAGAGCAAGCCGGCGCCGAAAAAGAAACCGGCCCCGAAGCCTGCGCCGAAGAAGAAGGCGTCGAAGCCCGCGCCGAAGAAAGCCGCCGCCCCCGCGAAGAAGAAACCGGCTCCGAAACCGAAACCCGCTCCCAAGAAGAAGGCCGCTCCGCCGGCGAAGAAGGCGGCTGCGAAACCCGCTCCGAAGCCGGCCCCAAAGCCAGCTGCGAAGGCAGCCGCGAAGCCGGCTCCAAAACCAGCTCCAAAGCCAGCTGCGAAACCGGAGAAGCCGTCGAAGGTCGTT
Organism: Thermoanaerobaculia bacterium; assembly: GCA_036498125.1. Lineage (GTDB taxonomy): Bacteria > Acidobacteriota > Thermoanaerobaculia > Gp7-AA8 > Gp7-AA8 > DASXHZ01. Next base: position 16,111 of record DASXIH010000266.1, on the reverse strand, counting down.
GCCGCCGCGAAAACGGTCGCCAAAGCGGTCGCGAAAGGCGCCGCTGCCGCAGTCGCGAGTGTTGCCGCCGCCGTTCCGGTGGTTGCCAAGGCTGCGAAGGCGGTCGAGAAGCGTGCGCGCCGTCCGCGGACGCGCGTGACGTCGGGCGGCCCGGCCGTCGCGAATTGGTTCTCGCAGGAGAAGGCGCGGCCGTCGTCGTTCATCCCGGCGCCCCCGCGTGCCGAGGCGCCGTCGCTCGTCGCCGCGCCACCCGCTTCGTCCGATCGCCTCATTCGTCCCGAAGAGCTGCACGAGCTCGCGGTGCGCACGGTTCCGGTGCGCGTCGACGTGGAGCAGGGCCCGGGACGGGTGTTCATTTCCGTCAACCCCCAGGAAGCGACGCTCCGCGCCGGCGAAGGAATCGAGTGGGACTTCCGCTATCTCAACGGTGCGGACGTCATCGTCGACGAGATCGTCATCGAATTCGATCGCCCCTCTCCCTTCACGACGCAGAGCTTCAAGTCACGGAAGCCCGGCGCCGCCCGCCCGCATCGCCAGCTCTCCGGCGGCGTGAGTCAGGGCTCGGCCGGCAAGCGCGTGCAGTACACGATCCGCGCGATGACCGCGTACAAGACCGAGCTCGCGAATATCAAGCCGTTCGTGAGTATCGCCTAGCGCGCCGCTGACGCCAGATGCTGCTCCTGGAGCGCGGCGATGGTGCTGATGCCTTCGCGCATGGAGCGGATGCCTTCGACGCACGCGGTGGCGGCGGAGAGCGTCGTGATGCAGGGGATGCCGAGCTGCAGGGCGATCTTGCGGATGTAGGTGTCGTCGACGAACGCGCTCCGGCCGAGCGGTGTGTTGATGACCAGGGTCACTTCGCGGTTGATCATCCGATCGACGACGTGCGGGCGCGGGCCTTCATGCACCTTCCAGACGCTGCCGACGTCGATGTTGTGCTTGAGCAGGAACTCCGCCGTGCCGCTGGTGGCGATCAGCTTGAATCCGAGGGCGTGGAGATCGCGCGCGAGCTGCACCACGAGCGCGCGTTTGTCGTTGTCATTCACGGAGATGAATGCGCAGCCGCCCATCGGGAGCTTCACGCTCGCGCCGAGCATCGCCTTGGCGTATGCCTCGCCGAAATGGGCGGAGGAGCCCATCACCTCGCCGGTCGACTTCATCTCCGGCCCCAGCACCGTGTCCTCCAGTGGGAAGCGATTGAAGGGGAAGACCGGCGCCTTGACGAAGTAGCCTTCGACGCGCGGCTCGCTCGTGATGCCGAGGGAGCGGAGCGACTCGCCGGCCATCACCTTCGCCGCGATCTTCGCGAACGACACGCCGGTCGCCTTCGACACGTACGGCACCGTGCGCGACGCGCGGGGGTTCACCTCGAGCACGTACAGCTCGCCGTTGTAGATCGCGTACTGCACGTTCATGAGGCCGATCACGTTGAGCGACCGAGCCAGTTCGTGGGTACGGCGGCGGATCTTGTCCTGGTCGCGCTGCGTGATGATGTACGGCGGGATCACGGTCGTCGAATCGCCGGAGTGGATGCCCGCCTCTTCGATGTGCTGCATCACGCCGGCGACCACGATGTCGGTGCCGTCGCTGATGGCGTCGACGTCGATCTCGATCGCGTCCTCGAGGAAGCGGTCGATGAGGATCGGCTGTCCCGGAGCCGCTTCGATGGCGTTCGCCATGTAGGAGCGGAGCAGCTCTTCGTCGTACACGATCGCCATCGCGCGTCCGCCGAGGACGTACGACGGGCGGACGACGACCGGGTAGCCGATACGGCGCGCAATCGCGATCGCCTCCGACTCGTCGATGGCGGCGCCGTGCGACGGCACGAGGATGTGGTGCTCCTTGACGAAGGCGCCGAAGCGCTCGCGGTCCTCCGCGATGTCGATCGAGTCGACGGACGTGCCCCACATCGGCACGCCCGCGGCGGCGAGCTGTTTCGCGAGCTTCAGCGGAGTCTGACCGCCGAACTGCACGATGACACCTTCCGGCTTCTCGAGGTCGACGATCTCGAGCACGTCTTCGAGCGTGAGCGGCTCGAAGTAGAGGCGGTCCGAGGTGTCGTAGTCGGTGGAGACCGTCTCGGGATTGCAGTTGACCATGATGGTCTCGAAGCCGCTCTCGCGGAGCGCGAACGACGCGTGGACGCAGCAGGTATCGAACTCGATCCCCTGGCCGATGCGGTTCGGACCGCTGCCGAGGATCATCACTTTGCGGCGCTGTGTCGGGAACGCCTCGTTCTCGTCTTCGTAGGTCGAGTAGAGGTACGGCGTCGTCGCCTCGAACTCGGCGGCGCAGGTGTCGACGCGCTTGTAGACGGGGCGGACGCCGAGGGCGTGGCGCTCCTTGCGGACGTCGGACTCGCTCCGCTTCGTCAGCCTCGCGAGCTGGCGGTCGGAGAAGCCGTTGCGCTTCCAGGTCCGCATCTCGGAGGCGCTGGGGTACGCGCCGATCTCGCGCTCGAGGTTGATGATCTTGCGCATCTCGCGGAGGAACCACGGGTCGATGTTCGAGAGCGCGTAGATCTCCTCGACCGTCATCCCTTCGCGGAGCGCGTCGCCGACCGCGAAGATGCGTTCCGGCGTCGGCGTGCGCAGCAGCTCCGGCAGCTTCTCGCGTGCGTGGCCGCGCGGGTCGAGGCCGGAGACGCCGATCTCGAGCGAGCGGAGGCCCTTCTGGAGCGCCTCGTTGAACGTACGTCCGATCGCCATCGCCTCGCCGACCGACTGCATCGAGAAGGCGAGGAGCTGGGGCGTGTTCGGGAACTTCTCGAACGAGAAGCGCGGGATCTTCACCACCACATAGTCAATGGATGGCTCGAATGACGCCGGCGTCTTCTTCGTGATGTCGTTCGGGATCTCGTCGAGCGTGTAGCCCGCCGCGAGCTTCGCCGCGAACTTCGCGATCGGAAAGCCGGTCGCCTTCGACGCGAGCGCCGAGGAGCGCGAGACGCGCGGATTCATCTCGATCGCGAGGCGGCGTCCCGTCTTCGGATGCACCGCGAACTGGATGTTCGAGCCTCCCGTCTCGACGCCGATCGCGCGGATGATGCGCTTCGCCTCGTCGCGCATCGCCTGGTATTCGTCGTTCGTGAGCGTCTGCTGCGGCGCGACGGTGATCGAGTCGCCGGTGTGCACGCCCATCGGATCGAAGTTTTCGATCGAGCAGACGATGATGACGTTGTCCGCTTTGTCGCGCATCACCTCGAGCTCGAACTCTTTCCATCCAATCACCGACTCTTCGACGAGGACGCGGTGGACGGGGGAGAGGTCGAGCCCGCGGCCGACGATGGTCCGCAGCTCGTCCGCGTTATAGGCGATGCCGCCGCCCGAGCCGCCGAGGGTGAACGACGGGCGGATGACAACCGGGTAGCCGATGCCGGTGGCGATGGTCGACGCCTCGTCCACCGTTCCGGCGTAGCCCGACCTCGGCACGGCGACGCCGATCCTCTGCATGCACTCTTTGAATGCCTGCCGGTCCTCGGCGGTCTTGATGGCCTCGTAGTTCGCGCCGATCAGCTCGACGCCGTGGCGCTCCAGCGCCCCGTTCTCGTACAGCGCCATCGCCATGTTGATGCCGGTCTGGCCGCCGACGGTCGGGAGGATCGCGTCCGGCTTCTCCCGCTCGATGATCCGCTCCAGCATCTCGGGCGTGAGCGGCTCGATGTACGTCCGGTCGGCGAACTCCGGATCGGTCATGATCGTCGCCGGGTTGGAGTTGACGAGAATGATCCGGTACCCCTCGTCGCGTAGCGCTTTGCACGCCTGCGTTCCGGAGTAGTCGAACTCGACTGCCTGACCGATGACGATGGGGCCCGAACCGATGATGAGGATGGACTTGATATCGGTGCGCTTGGGCATTTACCGCGGCGCATGATACTTCGAGTTTATCCTTCGCCGCGAAGCGGCGGAGGATCTGGTGCAAGCTCGCGGACGATCGCGCCTGTGGGCTCCGGATCCTCGCCTGCGGCGAGGATAAACTTCGAAACGATGACGCGTTTGATCGAGTGGGACGCGATTGAAGTACGGATCAGCGGCGAGAAATTGAACGAGATCGTTCGGTCGGTTCGGGTGCCTCCGATCGAGACGCTGCAGCTCCGTTTCTCGAACGGATTGCTGCGCGTGGAGGGGACGATCCGGAAGTTCATCAGCGTCCCGTTCGCCGTCGAGATCGCCGAGATTCTCGCGAACGGCACGACCATCCGGGTGCCAGTGAAGAGTGCTTCGGCGTTCGGCGCCATTCCGATTCCGCGCTTCCTCTTCTCGCTGGCGCAGGGGCGGCTGCCACGCGATCTCGTCCGCTACGAGGAGCCGGCGACGTTCGTGATCGCACTGGATCGCTTCTTGCCAAATTTCGTTGCGGCCGACGTGCAGAAGATCTGGATCATCGACGGCGGACTTGCCGTCACGCTCGGCCGCGGCGGCGCGGATCTGCCGCCGGGTGCCATCGGAGGGCTGAATGGTTGACGAAGACGACGATTTCGAGGATCTGCGGGGCGACGACATCGCGCCCGAACGTGCCGAGCGTTTCTACGACCGGGTGCGGTCTCGCATTCAGAGTTACGTCGAGGGGTCCCCGGTCGGAAAGCCGGCCGAGTATCTGCTGCTAGTTCCCGACGTCTTCATTCTGCTGTGGCGGCTCGTGAACGACGGCCGCGTCTCCGGCAAGAACAAGGTCCTCCTCGGCAGCGGCATCGCGTATTACATCTTCCCGATCGACCTGATCCCCGAGGCGTTCGTCGGCCCGATCGGCTACCTCGACGACCTCGTCTTCGGCGTCTATATCCTCAACCGCATCCTCACCGACACCAACGAAACGATCCTCCGCGAGCACTGGCCCGGCAGCGAGGACGTTCTCTCCATCATCCAGAAGGTCCTCGGCGCCGCCGAGTCCCTCGTCGGAACGAAGATGGTCGACCGGATCAAGCGAATGGCAAAGTAGCGGTTCGAGTTTATCCTCCGGCGCGCCGCGCCGGAGGATCTGGTGCAAGCCCGCGAACGATCGCGCCTGTGGGCTCCAGATCCTCCGCTGCGCGGAGGATAAACTTAGAGCGTTGACCGAGCGCACCTACAAATGGGCCGTCGTCGCCATGTTGTGGTGCGTGGTCGTGCTGAACTACGCCGACCGGCAGGCGCTCTCGGGGACACTCCCGCTCATTCGCGATGAGCTGCATCTCTCGCCGCACGCGCAGGGGATGCTGGGCGCGGCGTTCGCGTGGGTGTACGGGTTGTGCTCGCCGTTCGCCGGCGCGCTTGTCGACCGGATGCGGCGGAGCCGCGCGGTCATCGCCGGGCTGCACATCTGGAGCGTGATCTGCGCCGCGACCGCGTTTGCGCCGAACTTCCCGTCGCTGCTTGCGTTGCGTGCAGCCGAGGGGCTCGGGGAGACGGCGTACTTTCCGGCCTCGGTGTCGCTGATCGCGGAGTACCACACGGAGACTCGCTCGCGCGCACTCGCCTTCCATCAGGCAGGCGTCTATGTCGGGATCGTCGGCGGTACCTCGGCGGCCGCGGCGATCGGAATGCGCTACGGGTGGCGAGCTTCGTTCGCGGTATTCGGGATCGCCGGGATCGTTCTTGGATTCGTACTGCGGGCATCGCTGAGGGATCGAGTTACGGGGTCACGAAGTTCCGAGGTTTCGGAACCCCGCACCCTCGTAACCTCGAAACTCGCCCTCGCTCTCAGCGAGATCTCGAGTCCCGCTGCCATCTGCCTCGTCCTCGCTTTCGTCTGCGCCAACGCCGTCGCCTCCGTGCTCTTCGTCTGGCTGCCCACTTTTGTCCACGACCGTTTCCACCAGAACCTCGCGGTTGCCGGATTGTCGGCGACGGTCTTCGCGCAGCTGGGCAGCCTCCTCGGTGCCATGACGGGCGGCTATTCGGCGGATCGGGCGCGTGAGCGCTGGAAGAGCGGTCGGATGGTCGTCCAGGCGATCGGCCTCTTCGCCGGTGTTCCTTTCGTCCTCATGAGCGGCCTCGGGAGTTCGCTGACCTTCGTCGCCGCCGCCTTTTTCGGGTGGGGCTTCGCGAAGGGGATCTACGAGGCGAACATCTTCGCCTCCATGTTCGACATCACCTCGCCCGAGACTAGGGGAGCCGTGGTCGGCCTCATGAACATGGCGGGATGGCTCTTCGGAGCCGGAACCGCCCCGATCGCCGTCGGCTATCTCGCCGAGAGCACGTCGCTGGGGACGGCAATTGCCTGTACTGCTGCCATTTACGTCGTGGGAGGGACCTTTCTGGCGATCGCCGCGGCGCGCCATTCGTGGAAATAAGTGGACAGTAGTGGTCGATAGTGGTACAAATCAGCATTCATGTCATGGAAATGAATGTCCTGATGGGCCACGCGCCCGCCAAGATCGACGAGAAAGGTCGTCTCAAGGTCCCCTCCGGGTTCAGGAAGATCATTGAAGAGAAGTACGGTCAGGAGTGCTTCATTACCTCCACCGACGGCGAGCGGGCGCTCGTCTACCCGCTCCCAGTTTGGTACGACTTCCAGTCCCGGCTCGCCAAGGTGCCGTCCACTTCGCAGGCGAAGACGAAGCTGCTCGAGCGCGTCAACTACTTCGGGCAGGTGGCCTCGATCGACAACCAGGGACGCGTCCTCGTTCCGGCGGTTCTTCGTAACGACGCGGCCATAGCAGACGACGTGGTAGTCCTCGGCAACACGGATCACCTGATCGTCTGGAACGAGGAGCGGATGAAGAAGCGGCTCGACGAAACGCCGCTCACCGCCGACGACTTCAAGGAATTGGAACTGCACGGCGTGTAGGCCGTGATGCAACACGAACCGGTTCTTTTACAAGAGATCCTCGAATTCCTCCGGCCGGCGCGCGACAACGGCACTCTCGTCGACGCGACGGTCGGACTCGGCGGGCATGCGGAAGGGCTCCTGAGGACCTACCCGCATGTGCGCATCGTCGCGATCGACCGCGATCCGGCGGCGCTCGACAAGTCGCGCGAGCGCCTCTCCTTCGCGGGCGACCGCGTGACGTTCGTACGCGGACGTCACGAGCAGCTCATTGACATCCTGAAGCAGCACGGCATCGACAGCGTCAGCGGCCTACTGGCCGACCTCGGCGTCTCCTCGATGCAGCTCGACGACGCCTCGCGCGGTTTTTCGTTCCGCTTCGACGCGCCGCTCGACATGCGCATGGGGCCGGAGAGCCGCAGCGCCGCCGATCTCGTCAACTCACTCGACGAGGCGGACCTCGCCGCGATCCTCCGGGACTACGGCGAAGAGCCTATGGCGAAGCGGATTGCGCGGGCGATCGTGAACGCGCGTACCGAAGCGCCGATCGAGACGACGACGCGGCTCGCGGAAGTCATCCGAAGCGTGAAACGGGCGAGGCCTCACGAGATCGACCCATCGACGCTGACCTTCCAGGCGCTTCGCATCGCCGCGAACGAGGAGCTCACCGAGCTCGATCAGTTCGTGACCGACGCGGTGAGCGTCGCGGAACGCGGCGCGCGGGTGGCCGTCATCGCGTTCCACTCGCTCGAGGATCGCATCGTCAAGCGCGCGTTCCGGAGGCTGAAAGGCGAGTGCGTCTGTCCGCCGGGACTTCCGGTTTGCGGGTGCGGCGTGCAGGAGTTGGTGGAGGTGCTGACGCACCGGCCGGTGACTGCTTCAGATGAGGAAGTGAATCGCAATCCGCGATCGCGCAGCGCGAAGCTGCGGGTCGCGGAGAGGTTGTGAGCCGTTTGCTCGGAACCATCGAGCAAGGGTGAAGGCTGGGGAAGGGTGGGTGTGGGGCGTGGGTGGACGGGATGGCCGGTGTGCTCGTGCTTGTAGGCAAGTCTTCATCCTTGTTCGTCGGCTCCGCGCACCATGTACGCACAGAAACGTCCCATCGAGAATGTACACATCGTCCGGGAGCGGGATCGCCGCCGCTTCCGTGAGCTCCTGGCTGTCCTTTCGCTCGGGATCCCGATCGGTGCGTTCCTGCTCCTTTTCACCTGGCAGAACCTCGAGGTGATCCGCCTCGGCCGCGAGGCGACGCATCTGCAGGATCAGCGGAAGCAGATCGAGGACGCCAACAAGTCGCTGCAGCTGGAGCTCGACAAATTGACGGCGCTCGACGCCGTCGAGAAGAAGGCGCAGTCGCTCGGTTTCGCGCCGGCGGATCCGCGGTCGGTCGTCAGCGTGCAGACGACAGCCGAGGCGAAGCGATGAACGCATCGCAGAAGCGGCTGCTGCAGCTTTTCGCGTTCCTCGCGGCGTGGGCGATCGTCGTCGTCGCGCGGCTGATCCAGATCCAGCTCGTACGGCACGACGACTACACGCTGCGCGCGACGCGGCAGCAGGAGCGGACGCTCTCGCTCAATCCAGTCCGCGGCTCGATTCGCGACTCCCGCGGCCGCATCCTCGCGGAGAGCGTCTCGGCCGAGTCGGTGTACGCCGATCCGCAGGCGATCGTCGATCGCAAGGCAGCAGCGGTTGCTCTCGCTCCGCTCGTCGGCGACAGCGCGAAAGAAATCGAGAAGCGGCTGACGACCGACAGCGGCTTCGTCTGGATCGCGCGTCAGCTCCCGATGAACGTCGCCGACGCCGTGCACAAGCTGAAGCTCCCCGGCGTCTACTTCCTCGAGGAGCACCGCCGCTCGTATCCGCGCGGCACGCTCGCGGCGAACGTCATCGGCTATGTCGGCGTCGACGGAGAGGGCCTCTCCGGCATCGAGCATTCGTTCGACTCGTACGTGCGCGGCCGCGCCGGCAAGGTGACGATCCTTCGCGACGCGCGGCGCGGCGCCTATCTCGTGGGCGCCGAGGGGGCGAACCGGCCGGTCGACGGCAACCATGTCGTCCTGACCGTCGATTCGATCGTTCAGTTCATCACGGAACGCGCGCTCTTCGCGGCCGTCGACAAATACCACGCCGCTGGCGGCTCCGCCATCGTGATGAATCCGCGCGACGGAGCAATCCTCGCGATGGCGTCGGTCCCGACCTTCGATCCGAATCACTTCGGCGACTACCCGCCGGTCACGTGGCACAACCGGAACGTGCAGGACATGTACGAGCCGGGATCGACCTTCAAGATCGTCACAGCGTCGGCCGGGCTCGAAGAGGGCGTCGTCACGCCGTCGCAGATCATCGACTGCGGCAACGGCGAGATCGACATCGCCGGCACGGCCATCCACGAACACGGCGGCACGCGCTACGGCCTCCTCTCCTTCGAAGAAGTGATGATGCATTCGTCGAACGTCGGCGCGATCCGCGTCGGCCTCGGCGTCGGCCCCAGCCGGTTCTACGACTACATCCACCGCTTCGGATTCGGCGAGCGCACCGGCATCGAGCTTCCGGGCGAGACTGCGGGGCTTGTGCGGCGCACCGAGAAATGGTCGGCGCTTTCGAACGCGTCAATGTCGATCGGGCAGGAGATCGGAGTCACGCCGCTGCAGGTGATCGACGCGGTCGCCACCGTCGCGAACGGCGGCATTCGCGTCGCGCCGCACATCGTCGATCGCGTGACCGACGACCACGGCAGCGTCCTCTGGCGCCCGCAAACGCCGCAGCCGAAGCGCGTCATCTCTGAAAAGACGGCGGCGGTGCTGAACGAGATCCTGAAGACGGTCGTCGCGCGCGGCACGGGGCAGCAGGCTGCGCTGCCGGAGCACATCGTCGCCGGCAAGACCGGAACTGCGCAGAAGAAGGCTCCCGGACGCGCAGGCTATTCGTTCGACAAGGTGGTCGCGTCATTCGCCGGATACGTTCCGGCCGACCGGCCGCGGCTGGCGATCCTGGTCGTGGTCGATGAGCCGAAGGGGGCGCAGTACGGCGGGACGATCGCCGCGCCCGCCTTCCGCGAGATCGCCGAGGCGACGCTGCGGTACCTGAATGTGCCGCCGTCGATTCCGGCGCGGAGCGTCGGCACGGACGCACCGTTGCTGGCCGCGTTTTCGCAGAAGGAAACGCCGGCGACGAGCGTCTCCGGTGTCCCCGATTTGCGCGGACTCGATGCGCGCGCCGCAATAGCGCGCGCGACGGCGGCTGGCCTGCTCGTCCGTGCTCAGGGGAGCGGAGTGGTCCGAATCCAACAACCTTCTCCCGGCGAAGTTGCGCCGGCCGACAAGCGTGTCACGCTGACGCTCGCGATGGCGGAGGTCACGCCATGAAGCTGCACGAGCTGCTGCGCGACGTGCCCGTGCGCGAAGTCCATGGTGATCCCGAGATTACCGCGGTCACAGCGGATTCGCGTCTCGTCAAGCCTGGCGCGCTGTTCGTCGCCATTCCGGGCACCGTGAAGGATGGCGCGAAGTTCATCGACCAGGCGCGCGCGAAAGGCGCGGCCGCAGTCATCTCTCAGAATGAGGTCGACGATCCGCGCTCGGCACTTGCGCTCATCGCGGCCAACTTCTACGGACGTCCCGCCGAGAAGCTCTCGCTCGTCGGCGTCACCGGCACCTCCGGCAAGACGACGACGACCAAGATGATCGAGTCGATCTTCGATGCGGCTGGTGGGCCAGTCGGTCTCATCGGCACGATCGAGTACCGCTCCGGCGACGAAGTGCTGAGCGCCGACCGTACGACGCCCGACGCCGTCGTCCTCCAGGAGTGGTTCGCGAAAATGCGCGATGCCGGCGTGCGGCACGCCGTGATGGAAGTCTCGTCGCACGCGCTCGCGCTCAAGCGGACGTACGGCGTCCGCTTCGCGGCGGCCGTCTTCACGAACCTCTCGCGCGACCACTTCGACTTTCACAAAGACTTCGACGACTACTTCGCCGCGAAGCGGATCCTGTTCGACCAGATCCCGAGCGGCCGTGCGGCGGTCGTGAACCGCGACGACGAGTACGGACGCCGCCTGATCGCCGAGCTCGGCGATGCGGTGACCTTCGGCATGAAGGACGCCGACATCACCCCCGACGTGAGCGTGACCGTGCGCGGACTCCACGGGGTCATCCACACGCCGCACGGAGACGTTCGCATCGAGTCGAAGCTCCTCGGCCAGCCGAATCTCTACAACTGGATGGCCGCGATCGGCGCGGCGCAGATTGTCGGCGTCCCGATCGACGCCATCGAGCGCGGCATCCGCAACCTGCCGTCGGTCCGCGGCCGCTTCGAGCGCGTCGCAGCCGGCGAAGGGCCGACCGTGATCGTCGACTACGCGCACAAGCCCGACGCGCTCGAGAAGCTGATGCGCGCCGTTCGCGAGCTGGCGCCGCAGTCGGAGCTCGTGCTGCTCTTCGGCTGCGGCGGCGATCGCGACAAGGGGAAGCGTCCGCAGATGGGGGAGATCGCCTCGCGTCTCGCCGACCGCGTGATCGTGACGAGCGACAACCCGCGCGGCGAACAGCCGCAGACGATCATCGACGAGATCGTTCGCGGCATCGGCGGCAAGAACTACGAGACCATCGCCGACCGCCGCGCCGCGATTCAGACCGCGATCGATCGCGCCTCGGACGACCAGGTGATCGTGATCGCCGGCAAGGGCCACGAGACGTATCAGGTCGTCGGCGACCGCATCCTGCACTTCGACGACAAAGAAGAAGCCGAGCTCGCTCTGAAAAAGAGAGCGCATAAAGCTGTTCCAAATTCCGTGTGAAATTTGTATTGATATCAATGACAAAATCGTTCTACGATGCGTGCGCCAGATGCTCTGTTCCGGCTCCGTCGCTGTTCTTCAGCGCGGGTGAGTGGATGACGATCGTTGGGCAGTACCCGGGGAAGGGTAACGATCGTCCGGGAAGCGCGGCGGGGTCGGAAGAGGGCATCGCCGCCGAAGGCAGAAGGCAGAAGGCAGAAGGCAGAAACACGCCGGTCCCTTTCTGCCTTCTGCCTTCTGCCTTCTGCATTCCGACCGGAGGTCGGCCATGCCGCGGTTGACCTTCTCTCAGATCGCCGAGATGACCGGCGGCACGCTCGTCCAGGGCGGCGACGCCGAGATCGATTCGGTCGTCATCGACTCGCGTGAGGTGAAGCCCGGCTCGGTCTTCTTCGCGATCCAGGGCGAGCGGCTCGACGGGCACCAGTTCCTGCCGCAGGCGCTCGCCGCTGGGCGGGGCGCGGTGGTGTCGCAGGTTCCCGAGAACGTCGATGCGTCGAAGGGAATCGTGCGCGTCGGCGACACGACCGTCGCGTTGCAGCGGCTCGCGCACGAGATCCGGCAGCGCTACGACTTCACGCTCATCGCCATCACCGGCTCCGCCGGCAAGACGACGACGAAAGAGATGATCGCGACGCTCGTGGCGACGGAACGCCGCACGTTCAAGTCGTGGGGCAACTTCAACAATCTGATCGGAAATCCGCTGTGCGTCGACAACGTCCCCGACGACGCGCAGGTCGTCGTCAGCGAGATGGGGATGAACCACAAAGGCGAGATCGCGCAGATGGCCGGCAATCTCCGCCCCGATGTCGGCGTCTACACGAACATCGGCCCCGTCCACATCGAGTTCTTCGGGACGGTTGAAAAGATCGCCGAGGCGAAGCGGGAACTGCTTGAGAACGTGAAGGATGGCGGGACCATCGTCATCAACACCGACAACGAGCACGTGATGCGGATCAGCGAAGGTTTCGCCGGCCGCAAGGTGACGTACGGAATCGATCACGATGCGGAGTTCCGCGGGACGAACATTCGCGAGCGCGGACTCCTCGGCAGCACCTTCACGGTCCAGGGTCACGACTTCGAGTTTTCGCTGCCCGGACGCCACAACCTCGAGAACCTTCTCGCCGCGATCGCGACCGCACGTTCGATCGGCATCTCGTGGGAGGGCATCGCGAGCGGCGTGAAGAACGTCCAGCCGGCGTATCACCGCGGCGTCGTCAGCGACGTCCGCGGCGCGACGATCTACGACGACACCTACAACTCGAACCCATTCGCGCTGCGGCGCGCGTTGGAGCTGCTGCAACAGGCGGAAGCGTCGCGGCGGATCGCCGTCATCGGCGACATGCTGGAGCTCGGCGAGAAAGAGCTCGACTTCCATCGCGAGTCGGGCCGCGCCATTCCGCGCGAGGTCGACGTCGTGATCGGCGTCGGCAAGCGGACGAACGCGCTGCTCGACGGCGCGCGTGAGGCGGGTTTCGACGGCTCCGTGCTCCATCATTTCGACTCCGCGGAACACGCAGGCGAGTTTCTCCGCGCCTTCATCCAGTCCGGCGATCTCGTGCTGCTCAAGGCGAGCCGAGGCGTCGGACTCGACAAGGCCGTGGCGATGCTGCAGGAGGGCAAAGGCTGATGCTCTATTACCTCCTCTATCCGCTTCGGAACGTCATCGTCGGATTCAACGTCTTCCGCTACATCACCTTCCGCACGGCCTTCGCCGCGCTGACGGCGCTCCTGATCTCGTTCATCTTCGGGCCGTGGCTGATCGAGCGGATGCGGCGCGTGAAGCTCGGGCAGTACATCCGCGAGGAAGGGCCGAAGTCGCACCAGCAGAAGGCCGGGACGCCGACGATGGGCGGCATCCTGATCAACGTCGCGATCCTGATCCCGACGATCCTTTGGGCCGACATCTCGAACCCGTACATCTGGATCATCCTCTTCGTGACGTTCGCCTACGGCGTGATCGGCTTCGTCGACGACTACCGCAAGCTCGTCAAGAAGCGGAACCTCGGCCTCACGCCGAAAGAAAAGTTCATCGCGCAGTTCGCCGTCGCGCTTCTGGCGGGACTCGCCATCGGGTATTTGCCGATGCTGCGCAACAACTACTCGACTGCGCTCACGTTCCCCTTCATCAAGCAGTTCGTCGTGAACCTCGGGCCGCTCTACATCCCGTTCGTCATGGTGATCATCGTCGGCGCGTCGAATGCCGTGAACCTGACCGACGGACTCGACGGGCTCGCCATCGGCTCGACGATGATCGCCGCGACGACGTACACGATCCTCACCTACGCCGCGGGCCACGCGCGGATCGCCGACTACCTGAAGATCGCGTGGGTCCCGCAGACCGGCGAGCTCGCGGTCTTCTGCGGCGCGATGGTTGGCGCGTCGCTCGGCTTCCTCTGGTTCAACGCGTATCCCGCCGAGATCTTCATGGGCGACGTCGGCTCGCTCGCCCTCGGCGGCGCCATCGGAACGCTCGCCGTGATGATCAAGCAGGAGATCCTGCTGATCTTCGTCGGCGGCCTCTTCGTGATCGAGGCGCTCTCGGTGATCCTGCAGGTCTTCTCGTTCAAGATGACGGGGCGGCGCATCTTCAAGATGTCGCCGATCCACCACCACTTCGAGCTCTCCGGCTGGCGCGAGACGAAAGTCGTCGTCCGTTTCTGGATCATCGCCATCATCTTCGCGCTCCTGAGCCTCGCCACACTGAAACTGCGATGAAGACACTGGTCATCGGGGCGGGCAAGTCGGGTGTGGCGGCGGCGAATTTTCTCGCCGCGCGCGGCGACGACGTCGTGCTCACCGACAAGAACGAGCAACCGGAGCTGCCGTATAAGCTCGATGCGCGCGTGCAGCGCGCATTCGGCGCGAACGACGTCTCGGTCCTCGACGGCGTGAGCTCCATCGTCGTCAGCCCCGGCGTACCGCTGGCCGGTCCGCTCCTGATGGCCGCCGCGGCGCAACGCATCCCGGCCATCGGCGAGATCGAACTCGCGTATCGCGAGATCCCGCACGGCAGCACGATCATCGCCGTCACCGGGTCGAACGGGAAATCGACGACCACGACACTCATCGGCGAGATCCTGAAGGTCGCCGGCCGGCAGCCGATCGTCGCCGGCAACATCGGCGAGCCGCTGATCCGCGCGATCGACAAGGAGCGTCCTCGTACGTACGTGCTCGAGCTGTCGTCGTTCCAGCTCGAGAGCGTCGAGACGTTCCACGCGAACGTCGCGCTCCTGCTGAACATCACGCCCGATCACATGGACCGCTACCCGACCTTCGACGCGTATGCCGCGGCGAAGCACCGGATCTTCCGCAACCAGGAGCCGAGCGACATCGCGATCGTCAACGCGGTCGAGCGGCGGCAGCTGGAGCGCGATGCGCGAATGCGAGTCTGGCGCTTTTCGGCGGCGAAGCCGGTCGATGAGGGCGCATTCCTCGACGGCAACGATCTGGTTCTCCGCCTCGACGGCCACGAGCGCCGCATTCCGCGCGGCGCGCTCAAGCTGCAGGGAACGCCGAACGTCGAGAACGCGCTCGCGGCGTGGCTTGCAGCGCGGGCGGTAGGCGTCGACGACGTCGACGTCCAGATCGCATTCGGCACGTTCAGCGGACTGCCGCATCGCATGGCGCTCGTCCGCGAGCTCGACGGCGTGCAGTGGATCAACGACTCGAAGGGAACGAACGTCGACGCGACGCTGAAGTCGCTCGAGTCCTACGGCGACTCGGCCGTCTGGCTCATTCTCGGCGGCAAGGACAAGGCGGGCGAGTTCGAGCGGATGCGCGATCTCGTCAAAGAAAAAACGCGCGGCGTCCTCACCATCGGCGCGGCTGCCGATCGCATCACGGAGGCGCTCGACGGTGCCGCGAACCTCGTTCCCGCCGGCAACATGGAACGCGCCGTCCGCTACGCCCGCGAGCACGCCCAGTCGGGCGACACGGTCCTCCTCTCCCCAGCGTGCGCGAGCTTCGACCAGTACCGCAACTTCGAGCACCGCGGCGAGCACTTCGAAGAGCTGGTGAGGGCGCTATGAGCCGCAAGCTGACGTACGACACCTGGCTCTTCGGCGCGGCGATGCTGATCGTCGTCGTCGGGCTGGTGATGATCTACAGCGCCTCGGCGATCATCGCCGTGCAGAAGTTCGGCGCGCCGAACCCGTACCTCTTTCTGACGCGGCAAGGCGTCTTCGTCATCGCGGGGGGCGCGTTGATGCTGATGCTGATGCACGTCGACACGCGCTACCTCGCCGACCGGCGCGTCATCTATTCGCTGATGGCGATCGACCTCGCGGCGCTTGTGGTAGCGCTCTTCGCGCGGCCGATCAACGGCACGCATCGCTGGATCGTGTTCGCCCACTTCCAACTGCAGCCGTCGGAGTTCGCGAAGCCGATCGTGATCCTCTTTCTCGCGTACGTCCTCTCGCGCCGCGAGGAGAAAATCAACGAGCTGATCACGACGCTGCTGCCGCTCGCGTTCGTGATCGCCCTCTTTGCAGGTTTGATTCTCCTCGGCCCCGACTTCGGAACGGCCTTGACGCTCGTCGCGGTGGCGAGCGGGATGATCTTCGCGGCCGG
>DASXIH010000265.1:0-2049 GCA_036498125.1 Thermoanaerobaculia bacterium | reverse complement strand
AACCGTCACCCGTCATCCGTCATGGGGAACCGGATGACGGATGACGGATGACGACAAAGCGTTCAGTGCGCGACCGAACGCCGCCTCGCGGGCTGCGGCGCCATCGCGCTCAGGCTCCAGATCTCGACCGAGTCATCGGTCAGGATGTAGAGCCTTCCGGTGGTCTGCGCGACGGAGCGGATGACGGCGGGGACGGTCCACTGTGGCTGGGCGCTGCGGCTGATGAGAAGGCAGGTTCCGACCGAGGCGATGCGCTGGTCTTTGAATGCGAATCCGGCGACGGCGTCGGGTTGGAACGAAGGGGGGGTGTCGGTCCGCTGCGTGAGTTGCAAGTCGTATGAGTAGAGCTGGTCGCCGGTGACGTAGACGTTGTTGTTGAAGAGGACGATGGATACGGGGGTCGTCGATCCGGGCGCCGCCACGCTCTTCGTCAGTGTGGTTCCGTCGTACCGCCGCACTTCGGACGGAAGGTCGAAGATGGCGTAGACGGAGTTCCCTGTGGCGGTTGTGTCGACGACGCCGCCATCGAGCGTCGCAGTGGTCGCGAGCGTCCTCGGGTCGAGCACGAGCGTCTTCTTCTCGCAGCCGCCGGTGGTGCAGCCGCGCGACACGGCGAGCCAGACGCTGTTTCCGGCGGCGACGATCGCGAGCGGCTGCGATGCAGCGTCGAGCGTCGTCTGCGCGAGGACGCCTCCCTCGCGTGAGTAGGCGGTGATCACGTTCGAGTTGGAGACGGTGTAGAGCGCGGTGTCGTTGGCGGCGACGTCGAGGACGCCGGCCGCGCTGAACGAGGTCAGGTAATGCGGCGTGAAGCCGTAGCGCGTCTCGAACGCGTCGATTCCGTTCGGGCCGAAGAGGTAGACGCGATCGAGGCCGGCGACGACCTTCTTGTAGTACGTGTTGCTGTTGCGCGTTGCTAGGAGCGCGGGGGGCGCCTCCGCTGAATCGAATGCCGCCGTCTCGACGCCGGTCGCCGTCGCCAACGCGGCGATCGTGTCGACGCTCAGCGACGTGGCGTCGGCGGGGAGCGGCATCGTGCGCGTCCGCTTCCTCGTTGCGAGGTCCCACACGAGAAGGGCGTTGCTCGTCAGCTCGAAAATGCGGCTGCTGCCGAGGACGAGGCGGCGGGCGAGCGCGGAGTTGGAGCTGGGGATCGTCGTCACCGCCTGACTCGTGGCGTCGATGAGGTTGATGCCGCTGAACGTGAAGACGGCGGCGGTGTTGCCGGACATCGTGAGCGGCGTCGTCGACGAGCCGGAGACGGTGAGCGTGTTCGGATCGCTCATGTCGCTCTTCGTGTAGAAGGTGACGGCGGTCGTGCCGTCGCCCGGATCGTAGGTCGTTCCGATGAGCGTCCCTGCATGCGCAATCGTCGTCGCCTTCGCGTTCGCGATCAGTTGCGGGACGGGTGCGACGGCGCCGAGGTCGACGCTCCAGACGCTGTTGTCGGAGAGCACGACGTAGGCGGTGCCGTTGACAGCGGTCGCCGAGAGGATGCTGGCGCGGAGCGTGGCGGAGGTAACGAGGACCGGCGTCGTCGACCCGAGGGTCCAGTAGAAAAGCGTGGTGCCGGAGGCGGTGAGGAGGAAGCCGCTCGTCCCGTCGTAAATCGTGTGCGTGCGGGAGTCCCACTGCCGCGCGGCGGTGAGATAGCCGTTGGTGCTCTTCACGAACTCCGCGAGGCCGCCGGTGCTGCGCGAGGCGTAGAGCCTGCCGTCGACCCAGAACGCCGAGGTCATCGGCGTGTCGACGTAGCTGCGGACGGGGAAAGGGGGCGCCATCGCGGAGACGTCGTAGGTGAGGAGGCCGGCGTCGCCCGCGGCGACGTAGAGGCGGCCGCCGGCGATGCGCATCGCGCCGACGCGGTTGATCGTGCCGCCGGTCGGGACGATGTCGCTGCCGAATAGCTCGACCGGCGTCGCGACGTTGGTCCAGTCGGCGGCGCGGATGTGGCGGTCGTTGCCGGCGGCGAAGAGAACATCGCCGTTGAGCGTCGCGAGGCTGAGCGTTCCTTTGCCGACCGTTCCTGCTTTGACGCCGTTGATGAAG
>DASXIH010000264.1:0-2828 GCA_036498125.1 Thermoanaerobaculia bacterium | reverse complement strand
CGCGGCGGTCGATAACGTCCCCGGCGTCGCGCCGGCCGCGATCCAGGAGGGGAACCACACCGCGAACAACATCGAGCGAGCCGTCGCCGGCAAACCGCGGAAACCGTTCCACTACTTCGACAAAGGCTCGCTCGCCACCATCGGCCGGGCGGCCGCCATCGCCGACATCCGCGGCATCAAGCTTTCCGGCTTCATCGCCTGGATCGCGTGGCTGACGATCCATATCTTCTTCCTCATCGGCTTCCGGAACCGCTTCCTCGTGATCACACAGTGGGCGTGGGCGTACGTCACCTACCAGCGCGGCGCGCGGCTGATCACCGGCGATCCCGCAACCCCGCGGCGTTGACCTCGTACACTGCTATATGCGCGTACTGAAGTCGATCGGGGCCTTCGTCGTCTTCCTCGTCGCCACTGAATTCCTGCACGGCGGTCTGCAGACCCTCATCCTCAGGGGACATCTCTACACGCCGCACGAGGGATTCAACGCCTGGGACTTCATCGTCAGCGACGGTGTCGGCATCATCGCCGCGACCGTCATCACCTGGATCTTCGCGCTGATCGAGAAGCGGCGCGTCACCGACTACGGCATCCCGCCGCGCCGGAGCGCCGCCCCGCATGTGATCGAAGGCTTCCTCTGGGGCACGCTGATCCCGGTCCTCGCCGCGGTCATCGTGATCGCCCTCGGCGGCGGGACGTATCACGGCTTCGCGCTCCACGGCGACACGCTCCTGCGCGCCGCCGGCCTCTGGCTCGCCGCGATGTTCGTCCTCGGCTTTTTCGAGGAGTGGACGTTCCGCGGCTACGCATTCAACGTACTGACGCGCGGCATCGGTTTCTGGCCGGCGGCGATCGTCAACGCGGTCGGATTCGGCGCGCTCCACTACTTCTCGAAACCGATGGAGAACGCCGCCGACTTCATCGGCGTCGCGGTGATCACGCTCTTCATGTGCATCACGATCTGGCGGACCGGGGCGCTCTGGTTCGCCATCGGCTTCCACGCCGCGTTCGACTACTTCGCCCTGATCGTCCTCGGCGCGCCGAACACCGGCAACGGCGGAAAACCGCTCGCCGATCACCTGCTCGACATCCGCTACACCGGCGCCGATTGGCTCACCGGCGGCGTCCGCGGCCTCGAAGCGAGCGTGCCGATGCTCGTCATCGTCGTCGCCGCGATCGGGCTCTACCTCATTCGCACGCGCAAGTCTGCCGCTGTGTAGGGTGCGGCTCTCAGCCGCACCATGGGCCGGCTGAGAGCCGGCCCCTACATCATGCGAACCCGATCATCCAGTCGTTCACCCGCAGCTTCGTGATGTGCCCGTCGTCGGGCGACACCCAGACGCTGTAGCGATCGCCCGTGTTCGCGTCGGTGAAGTCGTAGCGCCGGACGTTTCCCTCCATCGAGAGCACCGGCTTCCCCTCTTTCTTCTGCGGATCGGGGAAGAGCGTCAGCCGCTCCCACAGCTTTTCGAGCTTCTGCGGTACGTCCTTGACCGGCTTGCCGCCATGCGTCCAGATGACGCCGGTCCGCTGCTCCTCGGCCTCCCAGTGGCCGTCGCTCGAATCGAGAATCAGCCGCTCCGCGCCCGGCGTCTTGCGGATCATCTGGCCCCCGCCCTCGTTCGACTTGAACGGAAGCGCCGCCGCAATCCGGAAGCAGTCCACCGCCGCCTCATACGACCCGTCGCCAGCACAGTGCTGCGGCGTCGACTTCGACATCCCCTTCGGACCCTCCGCGACCGGATGCCGGATGCCGGTTGCCGGATGCCGAACCACGGGCTTCGGCGGCACAGGCGCCTCCTGCCGACAGGCGACAACACCGACCAACGAGAGGCAGACGAACACGCGGCGCATCACGCGCTGATTCTAAACTTCCTCTTCGCGAGGATTCTCGAGGACCTGCTGAACGCGCGCGGCGTCTTCGTCCGACAGATCGCGGAACTCGACGCCGATGTCGAAGCGGCCGTCGGGCAGCTCCTTCTCGTAGATCACGCGGCCGCGCGCGGTGATCACGCCGCCCTCCGCCGCGATCAGCAGCTCCAGCGTCGATCCGACGCCGATCCGCTCGCCGCTGACGACCGAACATCCGCCGACGGCGATCGTGCGGGTCTGCGCGAACCCCTCCAGCTCGTCGCCGAGGCGCTTGAGAAGCACCGAGTGGTGCGAGGCGATGCGCGGAAACCGGCGTCGCGCCGAGAAGTCTTCAGCAGCCATATTGGAGGACCCGAAGAGATTATCGCGGATTTCGAATCGTGCTACAACGCACGCGCGTGAAGACGGAGACCGGCATCAAGCTCGCCATCGCGGCGGTGGTGGTCCTCCTCTTCGCCGGCTTCATCCTCCGCGCCGCGCTGCGTCTCGCCGCCACCGCGATGCACTCCCTCCTCGGCGCGTTCGCGATCCTCGTCCTGATCGTGATCCTCTTCGCGAAACGTCAGTGACGGACGGCGCGGTGCCGGTAGTCGAGGGACACCGGAACCGACATCCGGAACGCGATCGAGACCGACTGCCCGGCCGAGAGCGGAACCGGCGTCGCCGTGTCGTAGGTCGTCGCGCCGTCAAAGAAAGACGCCGCGTACCGCTGCAACGGATCGGACGCCACGAACTTGTAGGTGCCCGGCGGAAGCGCGAAGGCAAATGCGCCGGTGGCCGATGACGTCACGCGCGCGATCTGGAATCCGTTGGCGTCGTACGCGTCGATCAGGATGTTGCCGAGGGCCGCTCCGCTGCTCGCGTCGAGGACAGTGCCGCTCACCGTTCCCGCGACCGCCATCGTCAGATTGAGCCCCGGGATCGTCTGCGAAGCCGCGACCGTGACGCCCTGCTCCGTA
>DASXIH010000263.1:0-4051 GCA_036498125.1 Thermoanaerobaculia bacterium | reverse complement strand
GAACTAGAGCGGTATGTGACATCGCATGATAGCGGACGACTTTCACTCGCCCAACTGGATGATGAGCTTCATGTTCGCGATGCGTGGCAACTGCTCGCGGTAGCACCGGCCGCCTGAATCGCCATGTCCGACGACCGGCGTGCGGCGCCTCGGTATGCGGTTCCCGAGGACGTGAAGGCGGAGATCGGCGGGGTCTCGGCGAAGCTGATCGAGTTGAGCATGGTCGGCGCGAAGATCGAGCACTTCGATCGGTTTCCGCTGACGTCGCCGCAGCTCTCGATCAGTTGGAACGGGAAGAAGGCGGCGGTAGCTGTGCGGGTGGCGCGGTCGGAGATCATCGGACGACGCGAGGGGAAGCTCGTCTACCACAGCGGCCTGTTCATCGTGAGCATGGACTCGACGAGCCAGGGGGTCATTGCGTCGATCCTGCGCGAGGGGCACGAGCCGGAACCGTTGCCGGTGCCGATCCCGAAGCCGCCGGTGGAGCTCGGCGAGGACACGTGGACGCGCAAGGTGCAGTTCCTGCGGCACGAGGTGGATGACGACCACATGCCGTACGTGCAATTCCGATTGACGGCGAGCGGTTGGGAAAAGGAGTACGTCGCCACGCATGTCCAGCCGGCGGACGGCTTCACGATCACGCGCGACCGCCGCGACTTCGACGAGCTGCAGCGCACGTACGAACACGCCGATCCCGAGACGCGCCGCATGATGCAGATCGCGCTGGAATCGCAGCTGCAGGAGGAGTTGAAATGACCGCCACAATCGAAACCGATGTCGCTCTGCGCGATGTGACGCGCGGCGAGAACCCGCTCAAGCTCAAGCGGATCCACCACGTCGAATTCTGGTCGGGGAACGCGAAGCAGTCGGCGTTCTTCTACCGGAAGGCGTTCGGCTTCTCGCAACTGGCGTACTCGGGGCTGGAGACCGGAAACCGCGAGGCGGCGTCGTACGTCCTCTCGCAGGGGAAGATCCGCTTTGTCATCACCTCGCCGCTCCGCGGGGAGCATGCGGGGGCGGACCACATCAAACAGCATGGCGACGGCGTGCGCGACATCGCGCTCCTCGTCGAAGACGCCGACTTCGCATTCGCCGAGGCTGTGCGCCGCGGTGCGAAGCCGGCGATCGAGCCGTACGACATGAAGGACGAGAACGGCACGGTCCGCCGCGCCGCCATTCACACGTACGGCGAAACGCTGCACTCCTTCATCTCCTATCGCGACTACCGCGGGCCGTTCCTGCCGGGATACCAGGCAGCCGACGTCCCGAACGATTCGGCGGGTCTGCTCGTAGTCGACCACATCGTCGGCAACGTCGAGCTCGGGAAGATGAACGAGTGGGCGGAGTTCTACTCGAAGGTGATGGGCTTCTCGCGCTACATCACGTTCGACGACAAGGACATCTCGACCGAGTATTCGGCGCTGATGTCGATCGTGATGTCGGACGACAACCGCGTCGTGAAGTTCCCGATCAACGAGCCGGCGCCAGGCCGCAAGAAGTCGCAGATCGACGAGTACCTCGACTGGTACGCCGGTCCCGGCGTGCAGCACGTCGCGCTCCTCTGCGGCGACATCATCGAGACGGTGACGAAGCTGAAGGCGAACGGGGTGGATTTCCTCACGGTCCCCGACTCGTACTACGACGAGCTCCCGCAGCGCGTCGGCGAGATCGAAGAGCCGATGGACGAGATCAAGAGGCTGCACATCCTCGTCGACAAGGATGCCGAGGGCTATCTGTTGCAGCTCTTCACGAAGCCGGTTGAGGATCGCCCGACGGTGTTCTTCGAGATCATCCAGCGGAAGGGCTCGCGCGGTTTCGGCAAAGGCAACTTCAAAGCGCTGTTCGAGTCGATCGAGGCGGAGCAAGCCAAGCGCGGAAATCTCTGATGACCTACCTCTCCGGCTTCGGCAACGAGTTCGCGACCGAGGCGATTACGGGGGTGCTGCCCGTCGGGCAGAACTCGCCGCAGAAGGTCGCGCACGGACTGTACGCGGAGCAGCTGAGCGGGACGCCGTTCACGGTCGCGCGGTCCGTGAATCGCCGGTCGTGGCTCTATCGGATTCGTCCCAGTGGGACGCACAAGCCGTTCACACCGTTGCGCACGGTCTGGGAAAAGCTGGAAGAGACGCCGAACCAGCTCCGGTGGGATCCGTTCCCGATTCCGGTCGATCCGACCGACTTCGTCGACGGTCTGACCCCCATCTGCGCGAACGAAGGCATCGGCGTCTACGTCTACACGGCGAACGCTTCGATGACCGACCGCTTCTTCTACGACGCCGACGGCGAGCTGCTCATCGTTCCGCAGCAAGGCGCATTGCGGATTGCGACGGAGCTGGGTGTTCTCGAAGTCGCTCCCGGCGAGATCGCCGTCATCCAGCGAGGGATCAGGTTTCGTGTCAATGTCACCGAGCCTGTCCGCGGCTACATCTGCGAGAACTACGGGGCGCTCCTCCGCCTCCCGGACCTCGGCCCCCTCGGCTCGAACGGTCTCGCGAGCCCGCGCGACTTCCTGACGCCGGCCGCCTCGTACGAAGACCGCGACGGCGACTTCACACTGATCTCCAAGTTCCTCGGCAAGCTGTACACGGCAAAGATCGATCACTCACCGCTCGACGTCGTGGCTTGGCACGGCAACTACGCGCCGTACAAGTACGACCTCCGGCGCTTCAACGCGATGAACAGCGTCTCGTTCGATCATCCCGATCCGTCGATCTTCACGGTGTTGACGGCGCCGAGCGAGATCGCGGGAACGGCCAACGTCGACTTCGTGATCTTCCCGCCGCGGTGGATGGTGGCGGAGCACACGTTCCGTCCGCCCTACTTCCACCGCAACATCATGAACGAGTACATGGGGCTGATCTTCGGCACGTACGACGCGAAGGCCGAAGGGTTCGTCCCCGGCGGCGCAAGCCTGCACAACTGCATGTCGGGCCACGGGCCTGACGCGGCGACGTTCGAGCAGGCCACGGAGGCCGAGCTGCAGCCGCGGTACCTCGGCGACACGCTCGCGTTCATGTTCGAGACACGCTTCGTTTTGAAACCGGCGCGCGCCGCTCTCACATCGCCGCAACTGCAACCCGATTACTGGAAATGCTGGCAAGGTCTCAAAAAGCACTTCTCTCCGGCCTGATCGACTACGCCGGCCTCTTTCCGCCGGCCGCGCTGTCGATGGAAGAAGCCGTGCGGAACTACGCGCGCTACCGCGAAGGGGCGCACGCGTGGATGCTCGGCAAGTTCGTCGTCCCCGACGCGCGCGTGCACGAGGTGCCCGCGGACTTTCCGAAGAGCGTTCTCGGCGTCGACGAGCTGAAGGCTGACGGCAATTTCGAATCGATCAGGCCGAAAACGTTCATCGAGATCACGGACGTCGGTCTCATCGCGGAGCTGGCGAAGCATGGATTGCACGCAAAGATCCGCACCGGCGGTCTCACGGCGGATGCCACTCCGCATCTTGGCCACGTCGCGACGTTCATCCGCGTCTGCGCGATGCATGCGGTTCCGTTCAAAGCGACGGCGGGGCTGCACCATCCGATGCGCTGTGCGCCGATGCACGGCTTCGTCAACGTATTCATGGCGGCGGCGTTTCCGCATGACGCCGAACGCATCCTCGCCGAGGAGGATCCGAAGGCGTTCCGGTTCGAGGATGACGCGGCGTGGTGGCGCGACCATGCGGTGACGACGGAGCACCTCGAGGCCGTGCGCCGAGAGTTCGCCATATCATTCGGCTCGTGCTCATTCGAAGAACCGATCGCGGATCTGCAGGCGCTCGGGTGGCTCTAAAGTCTTGGGTTGAATCGGCGAACGGGCATCCTGACTATCCGCTCGAGAACCTCCCGATCGGCCGCTTTCGCTGGAACGGCGAAGTCCATCACGGCTTCGCGGTCGGCGACTCGATTCTGATCGGCGACGATCGCAACGAGGCGCGGCAGCTTCTCACCGAGGAGGCGGCTGATCGCGAGGAGACGGCGAAGCGGCTCGTGAAGCAGAGCGACGTCGAGATGCTGCTGCCGTACGAGATCGGCAACTACACCGACTTCTACGCCTCGATCCA
>DASXIH010000262.1:0-4092 GCA_036498125.1 Thermoanaerobaculia bacterium | reverse complement strand
GGCATGCTGGTGCATAAGGTCGCCTTTGCCAAGGAACAGACGGCCTACCGCTTCGCACCGGCTACGAAGGGCGACATCAGCGCGACGGTCTCCGCGACCGGAACCCTGAACGCCGTGACGACGATCAGCGTCGGCACGCAGGTCTCGGGACAGGTCTCGGAGCTCCTGGTCGACTTCAACGATCACGTCAAGAAGGGCCAGCTGCTCGCGCGGATCGACCCGACCCTGGCGCAGCAGGCGGTCAGCGACGCCCAGGCGAACCTCGAGAAAACACAGGCCGAGGCGGTCCAGGCTTCCCGGGACTACGCGCGCAATCGCGAGCTGATGAATGACGGCCTCGTGGCGCGCAGCGCCGAGGAGCAGACGCAGTCGTCGGCGCAAGTGGCGCAGGCGACCGTGAAGTCGGCGCGCATCGCGCTCGACCGCGCGAAACAGAACCTCGCCTATACCAACATCTATGCGCCGATCGACGGCGTCGTCGTCGAGAAGAACGTGCAGCAGGGACAGACGGTCGCCGCGAGCCTTTCGGCGCCGCAGCTCTTCCTGATCGCGAACGACCTGTCGCAGATGCAGATCCTGGCGCAGGTGGGCGAAAGCGACATCGCGCAGATCCGGCAGGGACAGACGGCGCAGTTCACCGTCCAGGCTCTGCCTGGCCAGACGTTCAAGGGAACCGTCCAGCAGGTGCGCCTGCAGTCGACCACCACCGACAACGTCGTCAACTACACCGTCGTCGTCGCAGCCGACAACTCGCGAGGCAAGCTCCTCCCCGGCATGACGGCGCGCGTGGACTTCCTGACGAAGTCCGCCGAGAACGTGATCCGCGTTCCGAACGCCGCGTTGCGCTTCAAACCGGCAACGACGACGACCGCGACGAAGGCCACATCGGCCTCGGGACAGAAACACGAACGTCGCGGCGGTACGGTCTACGTCCTCGACGCGAAGGGTCAGCCGCAAGCAGTGAAGGTCCAGACCGGAATCTCCGACGGGACGATGACGGCAGTCACCGGAACGGGCATCACCGACGGCACGAAGGTCATCGTCGGCACCGTCAGTTCGTCGACGCAGCAGCAGGCCGACTCGAAGGCAACGCCGTTCCAGTCGGGCCAGCAGCAGCAACAGGGCGGCCGCGGCGGCGCGCGGGGAGGCTTCTAATGAGCAACGTCATTCAGGTCGAGAAGCTCGTCAAGACGTACAGCACCGGCACCAATGAAGTGCACGCGCTCCGCGCGATCGACCTCAACGTCGAAGCGGGCGAGTTCGTGGCGATCATGGGAACGTCGGGCTCCGGCAAGTCGACGCTGATGAACATCCTCGGATGCCTCGACACGCCGACCGACGGCGCGTACCTCCTCGACGGAGTGCGCGTCGACGGTCTCGACAAGAACGCGCTCGCCGCGATCCGCAACCAGAAGATCGGATTCGTCTTTCAGGGATTCAACCTGCTGCCGCGTACCAGCGCCATCGAGAACGTCGAGCTGCCGATGCTTTACGACCGTAGCGGCAAGAAGCGCGACACGCACGCGCTCGCGGCGAAGGCGCTCGATCGCGTCGGCCTCGGCCAGCGTCTCGACCACCAGCCGAGCGAGTTGTCGGGCGGCCAGCAGCAGCGCGTCGCGATCGCCCGCGCGCTCGTCACGGAGCCGGCGCTCATCCTCGCGGACGAGCCGACCGGCAACCTCGACACGCGCACGTCGACCGAGGTCATGGCGCTCTTTCAGGAGCTGAACGAGCAGGGAATCACGATCGTCCTCGTCACCCACGAGCCCGACATCGCGGTGTACGCCAAGCGCATCGTCGAAGTGCGCGACGGCCGCATCCGCCGCGACGAACCGGTGAAGAACCGCCGCTCCGCGGCATTCGACGTGGAGCACTTCGAAGAGAAGGAGGTCGCATGAAAACCAAGACTCTCATCCGCCTCGCCACCCAGGCGATCCGCAAGAACAAGATGCGCGCGACGCTCACGATGCTCGGCATCATCATCGGCGTCGCGGCGGTGATCGTGATGGTCGCCGTCGGCTACGGCGCGCGCTCGCGCATTCACGACCAGATCAACAGCCTCGGCACGAACATGATCGTCATCACGCCCGGCGCCGCGCAGCAGGCCGGCGTCAGCCAGGGAGCGCAGGCGTTTCCGAATCTGAGCCTCAAGGACGTCGACAAGATCCGCGGCGACTCGCAGTACGTCTCCGCGATCTCGCCCGTGATCGTGTCGCGTACGCCGGTCATCGGCGCCGCCGGAAACTGGCGGACGACGATCAACGGCGTCGACGTCGACTACTCGACGATCCGCGACTGGCAGGCGTCATCGGGCGACTTCTTCGGCAGCGACGACGTCCGCAGCAACCGCAAGGTCGCGGTGCTCGGCAACACGGTCGCGCAGAATCTCTTCCCCGGTCAGGATCCGGTCGGCAGTGACGTCCAGATCCGCAACTCGATCTTCAAGGTCGTCGGCGTGCTGTCGGTCAAGGGTCAGACCGCGAGCGGCAGCGACTCCGACGACGTCGTGCTGATCCCGTACACGACCGCGTCGCAGACGCTGTCGGGACGGACGTTCATCCCGCAGATCCTCGCGAGCACCGCGAACGAGAGCGACATCCCGCAGGCGGAGGACGAGATCCGGACGCTGCTTCGCGAGTCGCACAAGATCCAGGGTGACAACGACGACTTCACGGTACGCAATCAGGCCGACCTCGCGACGGCGGCGGAGAGCTCGACGAAGGTCATGACGCTCCTTCTCGCCGCGATCGCGTCGATCTCGCTGCTCGTCGGCGGCATCGGCATCATGAACATCATGCTGGTGTCGGTGACGGAGCGGACGCGCGAGATCGGCATCCGCATGGCGATCGGCGCCCGCGGCTCGGACGTGCTCACGCAGTTCCTCGTCGAGAGCATCGTGATGGGCGTCGCCGGCGGCGTCGCCGGTCTCGCCCTCGGCATCACCGGCGCAGCGCTCGTCGCCCACTTCACCGGCTGGGCGACCGTGATCTCGCCGATCATCATGCTCATCGCCGTCGCGTTCTCCGGCGCCGTCGGCGTCTTCTTCGGCTATTACCCCGCCAGGAAAGCCGCCGCCCTCAACCCGATTCAGGCGCTGCGGTATGAATAAGCCTCACACGCCGCGGCCAACATGGAGGGCGGACGTCGCCTCCGCTCTCCACGTCCGTCGCGAATGCGAGCGGCTTCGAATCGGCAGTTCCAGAACGGGAGCTTAGCCAGTTATAGACGATTATCGGGCTAAGTCGAGGCCACCCGCGCGGAGCGAGCTGTCATCTCCGATACAGAACGGGATGCGGGAAAGGAATCGCCGGTATCAAGGTGTTTCCTACAGGTCGCCTCCTTCAACCATGAAACGATCATTCCAAACTTCGATCCGCGGCGCCCACGTTCAGCCAAATATTCAGTCCTGAGACCGGTTTTCCAACCACCCGAACCACATCGAAGGCCGGTTGGAAGAGCCTAAGCCATGCGCTGACGTAAACGAGCCGACTGCCACCCGCCGGGGTTTGATCGAAGCCACATCTCAGCTAAACGATTCTACCGGTGGTTTCCGATGGTCGGGGCGAGCCCTGCAGGCGTAGCCGTGTATCTCAAATCGTCGATCGCAGGACAAGATGAATCGACTTCAACATTCGCAGCGAACTGGATACCGGTCTCACCGCTCTGCTGGACTTGCAACTCTCGTATAGTGTCGACGCATGTGATTTTCACGTCAGCCAAAGTGATCGCCTCCTCAGCCTTCAACGACTGACGTCGCTGTGCCGCCCAGTGCTGGTGATTCGTACGTCGCGCCTGTCGGTTGACGCGATCCACACTTTCGGTACCCGTATGACATGAACGATGTTTCGATACCTTAACGGTAAATCGATATGCATAGGCAAAGTAGTCATCCACCTTGCTAAGGTCGAGGCGGAACAGCGGATCACGTTGTCCACCCTCCTCGATCACAATGTAGAAATCAGTACTCGTGAGTTCGTCTCCCCACGACGTGTGAACGCAGCGAAAATCGGTATCAGGCAATTGCCCAACTAAGATCTCCGGCCGCGTGACAGACGGTTTGAAATCAACCTTCCGCCAAGGGAAAAAGCCGCA
>DASXIH010000261.1:0-4606 GCA_036498125.1 Thermoanaerobaculia bacterium | reverse complement strand
CAGGAACGTGCGGGTCGCGCGCTGGCTGAGTTCCAGGTTTGTTAGGTCGTCGGAAACCTCCATGCAACACGACTTGGCTTCTGAGATTGGCGCCAACTCTTCGGATCCCCTCCGATGCCTTGACTTGAACCTATTGGTCGGGACACGAAACATGCAAGCTCTCAGCTCGCGCTGTCGTGCTTCCGACTCCGCGCGAAGACCGGCCAAATTGAAGCGCCTACCTCCCGATCGGCACGCCACTCTCACTGCCCGCACGCGACAGGCTTGAATCGTCCGTGCGACCTCCGGAGAAAACGCTCGAGCAGTTACTCAGCGGCCAAGCGATGCGAACGTCGGCTTCGAGGACTCGCCCCCCTGACCTATTCCACAATCCGTTCGTCAGTCAGCCACTTCGACAACGCGCGGCGGATCGAGCCGCCGACATCCGCCGGATCGAAGTCGACACGCAGCAGGCCTGCGACGTCGGCGTGCATCGGCGCTCCACGGGGCACGAGAAGGCAGACGGATTTGCCGAGCGCGCGCATGTAGCCGGCTTCATAAACAACGTTGGCGTTTGCGGCGTCGTATAGCGCGACCGCGAAGCCGCAGGCGTGCATGTAGATCTCGATATTCGAGAGCAGGTCGCTGGCGTACGAGCTCGAGTCGGCGCGCAATGCGCGGAGGTGGTGTGTGCTCAGCGTCTCTTCGATCGCCGCGCGCACCGCATCGTGCTGGTCCGCGAACGGCATGATGGCGAAGCCGTTGCGGCGCATGTCGGGACGGTCCTCGAGAAATCGCCGGATGCCGTCGATGACGTGCTTCGGCACCTTCGCGCCCGGCTCGCCGCGGACCGCTCTCTGCACTTCGACGAGCTTCACGTCGAGCGATTTGTCGAATTGTCCCGCGATGTGAGCCAGAGTGAGGAAGGGCGTGCGCATGGTGTGGTCGAGCCACTGCCCGGCGGTGCCCTCGGTCTTGTCGAGATGCACTTCGTAGCGCACGAGGGCAATGACCATGTCGCGCACCTGCAGCTCTGTGCGGCCGTCGATGCGCGCCGATTCGATGGCGTAATCGATGATGGCGGGGCGTTCCGACGTTCGGTACTGAGGTTCCGAGTAGAGAGGGTTGTCGCCGTACGCATCCTCGACTTGCGGCTCGATCTCGCTTTGGACGAGCTCCGCACCGGCGTCGGGGTCGCCGCCGAGAAGGGCCACGACGTCACGGAATTCGTGGGAGACGCGCAACAGGCCGAGGAGAAAGAAATGCGGGAAAGGATCGTCGTCGATCGTTTCGCTCAAACGCTCGATCCAACCGAACACCTCGGCGCACGTTGCGGTCATCGTGAATCCACGCGAAGCGATGTAGTCGCGCAGATCGGCAAGAACGTCTTCGGCGGTGAGCTTCATCGTCCCCGATTGTACAAACGCGGAAAGTCAGCGGCGCACGGCACGAATGGCCTACCGCTCGGTATGGGCTTTCGCGGCGGAGTGCCGTCGCCCGGTATTGCTCTTGAGGACTACGCCGCTATGCGCATCGACCCAGACCGAAGCGTTCAAGCGCTGATCGTCGTCGTCGCCGGTAACACTCACGACCCAGATGAGACGATGGTGATCGTTCTCGCGGTCTTTGGGATACACAAACAGTTGCGAGTCGTACTTCAGGGCGCCGGTGACTCCAAGATGGGATGCGGCTGTACGCTGTGCCGCATCCGGAGAAACGAGTCTTCCGGTATCGACCTCCAAATTGGCAATGGTTCTGTCCAGCGTGACCCTTACGGTGCCGTCGTCGCGGCTCTCTAACTCGAGCACCCCACTCGTCACCGGAAAGATTCCCTTCCAAAACTGCCGGTACTGATAGCGCGTACGATCGACACCCGATAAGGTCGACTCAAGTCTCAGCTGCGTCTTCGCATCAATGATGTTTGGGAGGTGGGCTGTCCGCAAATACTTACGCGCTCGTTCGTCGCGACGCACTTCAGCAGGCGATCGATCGCCGGCGATCGCCGCCGATGCGACCAACAGGAACAGTGTGCAGTAGCGCAGACGCATGGTCTCACCCTACGCCACTTCGCTCGCCGGCCTCTTCGCCGCCAGCAAATACCGCCCCGTGATCGACCGCGGGTTCGCCGCGATGTCTTCGGGTGTTCCGGTCGCGACCAACTCGCCTCCGCCGTCGCCGCCCTCGGGGCCGAGGTCGATGACGTGGTCGGCGGCTTCGATGAGTTGGATGTTGTGCTCGATCACGACGACGGAGTTGCCGCGCTCGATCAGGTCCTTCAGCGTCTTGATGAGTTGCTTGACGTCGGAGGAGTGGAGGCCTGTGGTCGGTTCGTCGAAGAGGAAGAGGCGGCCCTGCTCGGCGCGGGCGCTTTCGGCGAGGAATGAGGCGAGCTTGAGGCGCTGCGCTTCACCGCCGGAGAGCGAGTCGGTCGACTGGCCGAGGCGGAGGTAGCCGAGGCCGACGGAGCGGAGGGCGGAGAGCTTCTTGAGGATGGCGCGTTTGTCGACGAAGAAGCGCATCGCCTCGTCCACGGTCATCGCCAGGATCTGGTTGACGTCGTGGCCCTTGTACTTGACCTTCATCACCTGCTCGCCGAAGCGGCGGCCGTTGCACTTCTCGCAAACGACTTCGACGTCGGCGAGGAACTGCATGTCGATCGTCACGGTGCCGGCGCCTTCGCACACTTCGCAGCGGCCGCCGGCGGTATTGAACGAGAACATCCCGGCGGTTACGCCGTGGAGTTTCGCGTGGGTCGTCTCCGACATCAGCTTCCGGATCTCGTCCCACGCCTTGATGTACGTCGCGGGGTTCGAGCGCGTGCTGCGGCCGATCGGCGACTGATCGACGAACTGCATGTCGTAGATGAAGTTGTGTCCGTCGATGAGGCGCGGGTTCTTCTGGAACTGCTCGTACAGGTGGTGCCGGACGAGCGTCGATTTGCCGGAACCGGAGACGCCGGTGATGGCGACGAGCTTTCCGAGCGGGATCGTGACGTCGAACCCTTTCAGGTTGTGCGTGTTCGCGTTGCGGATCGTGAGGCTCCCGGCGTCGTTGCGCTTGTCGCGCTCGTACTCTTCCTCGGCGCTGCTGTCGGTGACGCGGGGCGCACCTGCGTACATGAGGCGTCCGCCGTACTCGCCCGCGCCCGGCCCAAGCTCGAGGGTGTGATCGGCGCCGGCGATGATGGTCGGATCGTGCTCCACGACGATGACGGTGTTCCCCGCGTTGCGCAGCCGGCGGAGCACCGCGAGTAGGCGCTCGCTGTCTCGCGCGTGGAGGCCGACGGTCGGCTCGTCGATGACGTACATCGTCTCGGTCAGCGAGCTGCCGAGGGCCGCGGCGAGGTTGATGCGTTGCGACTCGCCGCCAGAGAGCGTGCGCGTCTGGCGGTCGAGCGTCAGGTACGAGAGGCCGACTTCGTCGAGGTAGACGAGGCGGTTGACGATCTCGCGGCGAAGATGCCCCGCCACCGCCTCCTCCTGCTTCGAGAGCGGGAGGTACTCCCAGAACTTGCGCGCGGTCTTGACGTCCATCGCGAAAAGCTCGCCGATGGCGAGGTCGCGGAACTTCACGTACGACGCGGCGCTCTTCAGGCGCGAGCCGTGGCAGTGCGGGCACGGCTCGTAGCTGCGGTACTTCGCGAGCTTCACACGGACGTGGATCTTGTACTTCTTCGTCTCGAGCCAGTCGAAGAAGCCCTTGATGCCGTACCACTTCGCGCGGCCGTTGTAGAGGAGGTCCCACTCCTTCGGCGTCAGGTCTTTGATCGGGACGTCGAGACGGATGCCGTACTTTTTCGACGCCTTCTCGAGATCCTCGTAGCAGTCTTCGTAGCCGGGGGAGTTCCACGGCGCGACCGGCATCTCGTCGAGGCGCAGGTCGCGGTTCGGGATGACTTTCTCGAGGTCGATGCCGATGATCCGCCCGTAGCCCTGGCAGTTCGTGCACGCGCCGAGCGGCGAGTTGAACGAGAAGAGGTGCGGCACCGGCTCGATGAACTCGATCCCGCATTTGTTGCACGCGAAGCGCGACGTGAACCGGTGCGAGATCCAGGTCCCGTCGGCGTCTTCCAACACGTTGACGTTGCCCTTGGAAATCTCGAACGCCTGCTCGATCGCCTCGGTGATCTGCGACGGCCGCTCTGGGTCGATGCGCAGCCGCGTGATGACGATCTCCAGCGCCGTGACGTTGCCGATGTCGTGCTCCTTGAGATCGCGCACCTCGCCGTCGATCCAGGCGCGGTAGTAGCCCGCCTTGATGAGCTGCGTGAGCACTTCGCCGCGGTTCTCCGCTTCGAAGAAGACCGGCGCCAGGATGACGGCGCGTTTGCCGGCGAGCGATGCCGCGATCTCGCTCGTGATCGACTCGGGCGAGTCCCTTCGGACCTTCGAGCCGCAGTCGGGGCACTTCGTCTCACCGCAGTAGGTCATGAAGAGGCGGATGTGGTCCGCGAGCTCGGTGGCGGTCGCGACGGTGGACCGCGCGTTCTTGACCGAGTTTCTCTGCTCGATCGAGATCGCCGGAAGGATGCCTTCGATCTCGTCGACGTCCGGCCGGTCGATCCGCTCCAGGAACTGGCGCACGTAGGTCGACATCGACTCGACGAAGCGCCGCTGCCCCTCGGCGA
>DASXIH010000260.1:0-2744 GCA_036498125.1 Thermoanaerobaculia bacterium | reverse complement strand
CGCGACGACGCCGATCCCCGTCACGGCCACTCGATTCATCAGGTTCCGGGTTGGTTTATAGCACGCGAGGTCTGCTGGAGGGGCGGAAGCCCCCGTACGCCCGGCCGCGCAACAGCGCGGCTGACGCCGCGCAGGCGGACGAGGGCGTCCGCCTCTCCCAGATGGAACCCTACTCGTCGAGCGGTACGACGGGGTTGTACGCGTGCATCACCGCGGCCCAGGCGATGAAGTAGCGGTCGCGGGGGACGCGGTAGCGACGCGGGAAGCGCTCGCCGTTCGGGCGGTCGTCTTCGAAGATATAGACGTAGCCGCCCTCTTCGAAGATGACGATGCGCCACCCGTCATCGCGGTCGTCGAAGGGGTCGTCGATCGATCCGAGGGGGACGTCGGAGGCGCTGAAGTGCACGAGATCGCGGTCGGCGTGCTCCCAGCCAGGGAACCACGCCAGTTCCCCCTTCGCCGCGCTGACGAAGTGCACGATCTTCCCCATCTCCTCCATCTCGCGGAGCTCGACCGCGAAGTCGGGGATCACGGGGACGGTGGCGAGGTCGATGTCGAACACGTTTCGAGTTTATCGTGATGTTCACAGGCCGCGCCTTTCTGCACGCGATAATCGCGAGCCGTGGCGAGCAGCTGGTTCGTCGTGCTGATTTCCACCGCCTTCGCGTGGCGCGGATTCAGCCCGGCGGTGCGTTATCCGGTGACGGCCAGCAATGTCGTGCTCGTCCGCGACTTCAACGGCGACCGGCGTCCCGACCTCGTGTTCTCCGGGAATCAGATCGAGCAATTCGCGTCGTTTTCGATTCTCGTCAACGAGGGCGGCAACAGGTTCGGAGTCGAGCAACTCGTTGCGACCCCTTCCGGCGAGAGAGTCGAGGACGCAGCCGACATCAACGGCGATGGGATCCCCGACATCGTTGCGTCCAACTACTTTCAGAACGGGATCGCGATCTATCGCAGCGCCGGACCGCTGCTCTTCGGCCAGCGGGAGTTCCATGCAACGGCGACGCACGGCGGTCCGTCGCAAGTCGTCGACTACGACGGCGACGGGATTCCCGACCTCGTCAGCCTTTCGTTCGGCTCGGGAAACCCGGTTCGCGTTCACCTCTTCCGCGGCCGGGGTGATGGCTCGCTCGCTCCGAAGGTGACCACTGACACGACGCTGGCGCAGGGCGCCTCGGCATCGACGCGCTTCATCCATGGAATGCTCGAAATGGTGGTCTCCGAGCGGTCCGGAAATCTCGGCCTGATTCGATTCGCGAAAACCGGCGTCCAAGTGGAACGCCTCTACGCCGGCCCCGGGTTCGACGTGAGCTGCGTGTTCGCGGACGTCAACGGCGACGGCATCCCGGACATCATCGATACGTCGATCGAGGATGGCACAGCCGAGCCGGTCTTCGTGACGCTCGGCGCTCCCGACGGGACGTTTCTCGAACGAAAGCGAATCGAAGAGCAGCGTCACCTGACGCTTCCAACGAAAGTCCGCGTCGGCGACATCGACGGAGACGGCGCGCCCGATCTCGTGATCAGCGACGTCTCCTCCCCCACGCTCTCCCTCTTCCTCGGCGACGGCCACGGCAACTTCAGCCCGCAGCCCATCCCGATCGACGTCGGCGCCCCGGTCAACGACTTCGAGCTCGCCGACCTCAATGGCGACGGCACCCTCGACATCGTCACCGCTAATGCCGACCACACCGCATCCGTACTAACGAACCTCGGCCGCCCCTCCCGTCACCGCGCCGTGCGTCCGTAAGCTGCGGGGCGAAGCTAGGAAGAGAAAACTCCTGCGCTTCGACCACTCGATATACGCAGCTCCCGAAGCAGTTGGTCACCCGAGGTGATGACCGTGGGCGCTCGCGCCTCTGGATAAATTGTGCTTTGGCAAACTACCGGCCTGCTCATGACTTTCCAGGGACTCACATGATCCTGAAAATGTGAAAAAGGATTACTGCATCTGAAGTTCTGTCTTCGTAAACTCGAGGCTGGTGTCGCGATCCGAAATGAGCACTGTAGCCTTGCGAAGAAACTCGCTATCTGAGATATCGCCGTTGTGGAAAGCTCTGGCGTCAGCCGCCGAGCTGACTAGGCCGAGTGTTTCCGCCTTGGTCGCCAAAACGCTGTCATCTGTGAAGTCCTTCGTACCGAACGTGACGAAGACAGCGACAGTCTTAACGTCAGTACCTTCGAGCTCATCCGCGACTGCCCGTATGGCAGGTAAAGCATGGCTCGATGCCATTTTCACCGCTCGCTGTCGCGGCGTGGCGAGACGTAGAGTGTTGATGACATCACCCGTCGCGATTAGGGCAACAAAACACTTGCTCCCCTTGTAATCAACGATGTCAAAAGGAAAGTCGCCCTTTTCACCATACAGAAAATAGGTAATGGAATCGCCAAAGATGCCCAGCTGCGTTGCGAGTCGCTGCAGGCGCTCGCGATATGGCGCGAGCAGGGGGTGCACTGAAAATGTCTCGTCCTTCGTCAAGTCGGCTTTGAGAGCGTCCGCGTCCTTCGGTGCATATTCGGCATTCCGGTACTGCAGGGCGAGTGACCACGTCAATTTCGCCATGCTTCCTTCGAGCTTCGCCTGATCGAATGGCGGAAGCTTGTCGGTCTTTCCCGACTTACTACTGGAGCGCGGCGCATGCGTCTGTTCCTTCTTCGGAGACGCTGCCGCAGCACTCATCGCAGACAAATAAAAACAAATTGTGCCGAAGACGACCCTTCTCGCGAGGGCAAAGCGCATC
>DASXIH010000259.1:0-4418 GCA_036498125.1 Thermoanaerobaculia bacterium | reverse complement strand
CCTGCTGGCCGGAATTCACGTTCTGACTCTGGCTCTGGGAGCTGATTCCTGCCGGCTGGCACGGAGGGCCGTTGCCGTAGACCGTCTCAACAGCATCTCTGTCGTACGGCTGCAGCGTCGAGCCGAACGCCACGTTTGTACTCGACGTCATGATGGCGGTGCCGCTGAACGGCGTCCCCTGGTCGGAGTGCCGGAGTCCGATCGCATGACCCATCTCGTGGGTGATGAGAACTGCGAACTGGTTGGTCGAAAGAGTCGGCCGCATGAGAATGTCGCACTCGCTGATGGAGTGGAACGTCTCGCTGTGGAAGGAGTGATCGCCGCAGGATCCGCCGCAACCGCCGATGGCACAGGCAAAGGTCGAGTCGCACAGGCTCGGCGGAGCCGAATCCGTTGAATCGAGGTAGATGACGCTCGCTCCATCCAGGCCGAACGTGGGGTGGGTGGTATCCGCACTACCCACCGACAGGACCACGCCCGCGGAGGTATCGCCCGTCCACGCTGCAGCGCCATTCGCCATCAAGGTGGCAGAGGTCGGGACGTTCGCCTGTGTTCCGTGAGGGTGGAACTGAATGCCTGCGCCGCTTTCGCCACCCGGAATGCGAATCGGCAATGTGACCTGGTTCTGATCGGTCGCCAAAATGCAGTACTGGGAAGCGGTCGTGAAGATGGTCGGCTTGAACGCGGCGGACACGCTCGGGGACGCGAAGTAAGTCGCATCCGGTTCGTGACCGCTGACGACGTCGCGAACGTACGACTTGAATGCGACAGCATCCCGCGGCGGGTCGTTGCGCATTTCAGATACGTGCCGGACGAGTGTCTCCGCGCCGGAGTTGTCCTGCGAATACGTGAACTTTCCGACGGCCATCGACGCGGTGAACCACGTTCCATCGCTGCTCCGGCGGAGGAATGCGAAGACCCGCTCGCCGGGGGTGTAGGTCGCCGAGTCTTCGATGAACGTGAACCGGCCGGCAGCGGCGCCGCCCCATTCCCGGACGACGATGTCTTGCCCAACGAGTCCCTTCAAGACATCGGCGACGGACACGTCGTAGTCCGTCATCACGTAGCCATTCTTGGCGACGTGAGTCGAAGCTCCGCGCACGGTGCCGACGACGATCGCGTCGGCGTGCTCGATGAGCTGTCTGTCGGAAAGTGGTTGAAACGTCGTCGCGCCGGCGGTAGCCGCAACAAAACAAGCCATCGCCGCGATGAGGCGGAGTGATTTCACGATTGGCACCTCGACCAGGTTATTGGGGTTTGTTAAACGGCGGTTATTGTAACTGAGTTTGCTCCGGCAGCGGGGGCGGGGTGCGTGGTTTTCGCGGATGCAGGCCCCTCACCCGGCCTTCGGCCACCCTCTCCCGCCGGGAGAGGGACGTGCGAAGCGGCGGGTGAGGGGCGTGCATCCGGCGAAAGTCAAAACGCCGGCAGGATTGCCGGCGCCACACAGAACCAGTGACCAGTAACCAATGACCAGTCACCAGTTACTCGAGAATCTCCGCCTTGTTTCCCTCTTCCGTCAGCCACTGCTTGCGGTCGGAGGCGCGGTTCTTCGCGAGGAGCATGTCGATCGTGGCGGTCGCTACGTCGAGGTCGTCGAGGGAGAGTTTGACGAGGCGGCGGGTATTCGGGTCCATCGTCGTCTCGCGGAGCTGCAGCGGGTTCATCTCGCCCAAGCCTTTGAAGCGCTGGATGTTGACCTTGCCGCGGATCCCCTCGGCGTCGATCCGCGCCAGGATGCCGTCGCGCTCCGCGGCGTCCAGCGCGTAGTAGACGTTCTTCCCGACGTCGATCCGGTAGAGCGGCGGCATCGCCACGAAGACGTGCCCCTCCGCGACCAGCTTCAGAAAGTGCCTCACGAAGAGCGCGCAGAGGAGCGTGGCGATGTGGGCGCCGTCGGAGTCGGCGTCGGCGAGGATGCAGACCTTGCCGTACCGCAGCCCGTCGAGACTGGGCGAGCCGGGGTCGACGCCGAGGGCGACGGCGATGTCGTGCACCTGCTCGGAGCCGAGGACCTCGCTCGGATCGACTTCCCAGGTGTTCAGGATCTTGCCGCGGAGCGGCATGATCGCCTGGAACTCGCGGTCGCGCGCCTGCTTCGCCGAGCCGCCCGCGGAGTCGCCCTCGACGAGGAACAGCTCCGTGCGGGCGAGGTCCTGCGCCGTGCAGTCCGCGAGCTTGCCGGGAAGCGCAGGCCCCGAGGTCAGCTTTTTGCGCTCGACCTTCTTGCCCTGCTTGAGGCGCACCATCGCCTGGTCGATCGCGACTTTTGCGATCTTCTCCGCCTCGGCGACGTTGTTATTCAGCCAGATCGAGAAGGCATCCTGCGTCACGCCGTGCGCGAATGCGGACGCTTCGCGCGACGACAGCCGGTCCTTCGTCTGCCCCGTGAACTGCGGGTTCGTCATGCGCACGGAGAGGATGTAGCTGCAGCGCGCCCAGACGTCTTCCGGCGCGAGCTTCACGCCGCGCGGCAGGAGGTTCCGGAACTCGCAGAACTCGCGGATCGCCTCGGTCAGTCCGGTGCGGAAGCCGTTCACGTGCGTCCCGCCCTGCGCCGTCGGGATCAAGTTGACGTAGCTCTCGCCGACGATGTCGCCGTCTTCCGGCAGCCACACCGCGGCCCAGTCGACCTCATGGTCCGCTCCCTTGAAATGTCCCACAAACGGCTCCTCGGGGATGGTCGGCGAGCCGGCGAGCTCCGACATCAGGTACGCCGGAAGGCCGTTCTCGAAATACCACTCTTCGTTGTCGGTCGCGTCCTGCTCGCTGATGAACCGCATGCGCAGGCCGGGCGAGAGCACCGCCTTCGCGCGCATGACGTGCTTCAGGCGCGGGACGGCGAACTTGGTCGTGTCGAAGAACTGCTCGTCCGCCCAGAAGCGGACGGTCGAGCCGGTGTTGCGCTTCCCGACTTGCCCGACGATTTTCAGCTCCGACTTCTTTTTCCCGTCGGCGAAGCGCATGTTGTACTCGTTGCCATCGCGCCGCACCCACACTTCGAGCCGCTTCGAGAGCGCGTTGACGACCGAGACGCCGACACCGTGAAGACCGCCGGAGTAGCGGTAGCTCTTCTCCGAGAACTTCGCGCCGGCGTGGAGGCGCGTCAGGATGACTTCGACGCCGGTGACGCCTTCTTTGGCGTGTTTGTCGACCGGCATTCCGCGGCCGTTGTCGGCGACGGAGAGGGAGTTGTCGTCGTGGAGCGTGACCGTGATCTCGTCGCAGTAGCCGGCGATCGCCTCGTCCGCGGCGTTGTCGATCACTTCCTGCGCGAGGTGATTCGGCCGCTCCGTCGTGGTGTACATTCCCGGACGTTTCCGGACGGG
This sequence comes from Thermoanaerobaculia bacterium, assembly GCA_036498125.1. Taxonomy (GTDB): domain Bacteria; phylum Acidobacteriota; class Thermoanaerobaculia; order Gp7-AA8; family Gp7-AA8; genus DASXHZ01. The sequence continues at coordinate 1,089 of DASXIH010000259.1, read as the reverse complement.
CTCGAGACCGGTGAGTACTTCAATTGCAGAGGAGTCGTAAGTGGACATTATGAGCGGCGCGGATGATACCGTTTTCTCTCTAGGCGACCTTCGCGTGCACCGCCTCGGATTCGGCGCGATGCGCGTCACCGGCAAGGGCGTTTGGGGCCCTCCTGCGGATCACGAGGAATGCCTTCGAGTGCTGCGGCGCGCGGTGGAGCTCGGCGTCGACTTCATCGACACGGCGGAGTCGTACGGGCCGCATGTGTCCGAAGAATTGATCGCCGAGGCGCTGCATCCGTACGCTCCGGGATTGGTCATCGCTACAAAGGGTGGATTCGATCGACCGGGGCCGGGTGCCTGGGAGGTCAACTGCCGGCCGGAGCGTTTGCGCGAAGAGCTCGAAGGGAGTCTGCGCCGGCTGCGTGTCGATCGCATCGATCTCTGGCAGCTGCATCGGATCGACGACAAGGTGCCGGAGGAGGAGCAGTTCGGGACGATCCAGGAGTTCCTCCGCGAAGGAAAGATCCGCTATGCCGGTCTGTCCGAGGTGACGGTCGAGCAGATCGAGCGCGCGCGCAAATTCTTCCCCGTCGTCTCCGTGCAGAACCGCTACAACCTCGGCGACCGCGAATGGGAGCCGGTGCTCGACTACTGCGAGCGCGAGAAGATCGGTTTCATCCCGTGGTACCCGCTGAACGTCGGCAAACTGCCGGTCGCTCCCGAGAAAGCGCTCGCCTGGCTGCTCAAACGCTCCCCCGTCATGCTCCCGATCCCTGGCACCTCGAAGGTGAAGCACCTCGAAGAGAACATGAAAGCGCGCGAGGTGCGGCTGAGCGAGCAGGAGTTCGCGTCACTTAGCCAAGCTGGCGCGTGAGGCGATCGCGGGGACGGCGGGCTGCGGGACGAACTCGTAGCCGACTTTTCCGGCGGCGAGAGCGAACGTCGGGTCGGCGACACGCGAGGGCGTGTTGGTGATCCACCACTCGAGCTGCTCTGGCGATAGGTCTGGGTGATCGGCGATGAGGAGCGCGGCGATCCCGGAGATGATCGGCGCGGCAAACGAGGTGCCGTTCCGCTGACCGCGTCCGCGATAGTGATCGCGCGCAG